>VAZU01000263.1 GCA_005884745.1 Alphaproteobacteria bacterium | reverse complement strand
TTTCATGCTTGCGCCCAACCTGAAGACCGCGATCGACGGGCTTGCCCATTTGATCGAGAACGCCGATGCCGTGCTTCCGTTCACCGGGGCGGGGATTTCCACCGAATGCGGCATTCCCGATTTCCGCTCGCCCGGCGGCATCTGGGCGCGGATGCAACCGATCCCGTTCGACGCCTTCATGGCCAGCCAGGAGATGCGCAACGAGGCCTGGCGGCGGCGCTTTGCCATGGCGGACGAGTTCCAAGGGGCGCGGCCGGGACGGGGGCACCGGGCGCTCGCGAGCCTCTACCAGGCCGGAAAGGCGCCCGCGGTGATCACGCAGAACATCGACAATTTGCACCAGGAATCCGGGATCGCGCCCACCGACGTGGTCGAGTTGCATGGCAATACCACCTACGCCGTGTGCCTCGGGTGCGCCGCCCGCTACGAATTGCCCTGGGTTCGCCAAAAATTCGAGGCCGCCGACGGCCGCGCCCCGGATTGCGATTGCGGCGGCTATATCAAGACCGCGACCGTCTCGTTCGGGCAGGCCATGCCGGAAGCCGCCATGGCGCGGGCGGAAACCCTGACCGTGGGCTGCGACCTGTTCCTGGCCATCGGCTCCTCGCTCGTGGTATGGCCCGCGGCCGGGTTCCCGATGCTCGCCAAGCGCAACGGAGCGCGGCTGGCGATCATCAACCGCGAGCCGACCGAGTTCGACGACATGGCCGATCTCGTCGTTCACGACGACATCGGAACCGTGCTCGCGCCCTTCGTGACCGGCCGGGCATGAACTTTGCTTTTCTGCGCGGCTGAGGCGCGGGAACGGAGCGCTCCGCGGATTCGCGCACGAAACGCTGCTTTTGCCCCCCTAAATCCCCAGGCCGGAGCTCGGCCCCGCGTGTTCCACGCAACAGGTGTTGCTCATTGTGGACAGTTGCCGAAAACTTCGCACAGGCCCTTCGTTTTGCGCTTTGCTGATGCCGGGTGAGTGTTATCTTCGCAACACACGAGATTCGCTGAAGCGCTCGTAAGAGGCGCCATAAAGCGGCGGTCATGCGGCGTCATGGCGTCGGATGGAATGGGTCCCAAGGGGCCCGGGGCGGGGTACATCGGACCGGAGTCGCTCGCTGACCTGGGCGACGACGCCGCGGTAAGCGTCATCGAGCTTACCGGCGTCATCAAATGGTTCGATGTCTCCAAGGGCTACGGCTTCATCGTTCCGGACAACGGTTTGCCGGACGTGCTTTTGCACGTCACCTGCCTGCGCCGCGACGGGTTCCAGACGGCCTACGAGGGCGCGCGCGTGGTTTGCGAGGTGCTGCAGCGGCCCAAGGGCCTGCAGGCCTTCCGCGTGCTTTCCATGGACGAATCCACCGCCATTCACCCCTCGCAGGTCCCGCCGCGCACCCATGTGAGCGTGACGCCGACGAGCGGGCTGGAGCGGGCACAGGTCAAATGGTTCAACCGCCTGCGCGGATTCGGCTTCCTGACCCGGGGCGAGGGCACTCCCGATATTTTCGTGCACATGGAGACGCTGCGGCGATACGGCCTGACCGAGCTGCGGCCGGGACAGACCGTGCTGGTGCGCTACGGGCCTGGTCCCAAGGGCCTGATGGCCGCGGAGGTCCGGCCGGACAGCGGATTGCACGGGCCCGCCTCGCATTGATCTTTCGCTGACCGAGGCCTGATGTATTTTGCCCTGCTGGGGGCCGATCTCTTGCGGGAGTGACCTGCGTGTTTCGCCAGCGAAATAGTTTTGGCCGGTGGAAGGCATTCGCGATCCGGGCGGCGATCGGGTTCTTGCAGAATCGGGCCCGGCGGCTGTCGACCGCGGCCGTGCTCGTCTCTGCCCTGGCGCTGGCTTTGGCGGGCGATCCCGCGGCCGGCGCCGACCCGCATACGCTCGAGATCGTCAGCCAGAGCGGCGTTCACGTGTTTTCGGTCGAGCTTGCCGTCACCGACGAGGATCGCGCCCGCGGCTTGATGTTTCGCCGGGAGCTGCCCGACGGCAAGGGCATGCTGTTCGATTTCGGCCGCGACCAGGAGGTCGCGATGTGGATGCAGAACACGCTGATCCCGCTCGACATGCTGTTCATCACCGCCGGCGGCCGCATTGTGCGGATCGCGGAGAATACCGTGCCGATGTCGACCCGCATCATTCCGTCCGGCGGGCCGGTTCGCGCGGTGCTGGAAGTGATCGGCGGAACCGCGAAGAAATACGGGATCGCAGCCGGCGATCGCGTCGCCCATCCGTGGTTCCGGTGAGGTCTCCTGCGGGCCTGCGCCCCCTGCGGGGCGCGCCGGCCGTGCGCCTTGCTGGGCCCGAGCGAACCGTGTATCGAACCGGCGCATGTTCGCGCACACCCGGCGGGGCATAGCGCAGTCTGGTAGCGCGGGAGTTTTGGGTACTCCAGGTCCCCGGTTCGAATCCGGGTGCCCCGACCACCCGCAGGGCGATCCCATGAGGGCGGAACCGCAGCGATGGTTGCACGCATCTACAAGCCGGCCAGAACCGCGATGCAATCCGGCACCGCGAAGACGAAGGACTGGGTGCTCGACTACGAGCCGGAAGCGCCGCCCGAGGTCGAGCCGTTGATGGGCTGGACGAGTTCCGCCGACATGAAGCAGGAGTTGCGGCTGCGCTTTCACACCAAGGAGGAGGCGATCGCCTATTGCGAGCGCAACGGCATCCCCTGCCAGGTGTTCGAGGCCAAGGACCCGCCGCCGCGCCGCGGACTGTCGTATGCCGATAATTTCGCCTTCGGGCGGCGCGTGCCCTGGACGCATTAGTCCGGCAAGGCTGCGCGGCCGGGACCCAGGTCGTAGCCCGGATGGAGCGGCGCCCTCGCGCCGCGCAATCCGGGAAAGCTGCCCCCGGATTACGCTTCGCTTCATCCGGGTTACAGTGCTATTTGTTCGAACCGCTGCAGCCGATTGCCCAAAATACCTTCGGCCCCGTAGCTCAGCCGGATAGAGCAGCAGCCTTCTAAGCTGTTGGTCGCAGGTTCGAGTCCTGCCGGGGTCACCAATGGCCGCCGGGGCCTGCGAAAAGACGCGCCTGCAGAGAACCAACCGAACAGCCCAGGCGTTCTCGACGCGCCGGAGCCTCGATCGGCGGCAACGTGGATCGAGCAATCCCGCGTCCGGCATCGAACCAAGCTCATCGCCAAGGAGGAAGCGCCATGGACGACCGCAAATCCGCTGAGAGAAGAGCGAGCAACGCCGTTCGCGATAGTGCGACGAGAGCCGGCGAGACCGCTCGCGAAGCTGCCGACCGCCTGCAGGAGAGTTCTTCGAAAGCCGCCGAGGGATTCCGGGAATATCAGCTAAGCGTCCTCTCGGCCGTTCAGGCCAACGTCAACGCGATGTTCGAGTACGCGCAGGACGCGCTGCAGGCGCAATCGGTGTCCGAGCTCATGGAGCTGTCGGCCACGCATTCCCGGCGCCAGCTCGAGACCATTGCGCAACAGAGCCGCGAAATTGCCAGTGCCGCGCAGAAGCTGGCGACCGAGACGACCCGGCCGCTCGCGGGCGGGTTCGGCAGTCAATTCAACCCGATGAGCTGATCTGCGGGAGTATCTTTTCGAAAAT
>VAZU01000040.1 GCA_005884745.1 Alphaproteobacteria bacterium | reverse complement strand
ATTGCTGCGACCGCACCGCCATGGCGTTGAGCGCCAGCGCGAGGGGGGGACTGCGCCTAGCCGAGCGCATGAGCGAGCGGATCGCCGCCTTGTGCGGTGCGAGCGTCTCGAGCCGGCGCATCAGCACGTCGAACAGCCGCTCGCGCGGCGGCTCCCCGGCGATGTCCGGATCGCCCCCCGCCAGCACTTGGCGATCGATCTCCTTCACCTGGGCCGCAAGCACGGCGAGAAGCGAGCCGAACTCGGCGCGGCATTGGGCAAGCGACAATCCGGCACGCGCGGCGATGTCGCCGAACGAAATTTCCTCGATCCGCCGTTCGGCCAATAGCGCCATGAAGGCGCTGATGATCTTTTCGCGGCTCGTCCCCTCGGGCTGTTCCTGCTGCGGCTTGCGCGCCATCGCGGTCTCTCCCTGGTTCGACCCGTCCGTCCGGAGTCTATGGCGTCTGCCGCAGCATTCAAAGGGTACGGCCCGGCTACCGGGCGAGCTCGCGCGAGCGCCGGGTGGCGGCGATCACCGCCCGTTCGAGCAGCGGCCGCAATCCCTGTTCCGCCATCAGAACTTCGAGCGCCGCAGCCGTGGTCCCGCCGGGCGACGTGACGTTCTGGCGCAGTGCCGCGGGATCGAGCGCGGCATCCTCCAGCAGGGCTCCCGCGCCGCAGACCGTCGCACGCGCGAGGCGCGCGGCAAGCTCGGCCGGCAGGCCGGCGGCCGTACCGGCCTGGGCCAGCGTTTCGGCGAGCAGGAAAACGTAGGCGGGTCCCGACCCGGACACGGCCGTGACGGCGTCGAGCAGGCTTTCGTCCTCGACCCATTCGACCGCGCCGGTGGCGCCGAGCAGCCGGTCGGCAACATCGCGCTGGCGGCCGCTCACGCGCGCGTTGGGCACCGCGACCGTGATGCCGCGACCGATCGCTGCCGGCAGATTCGGCATGGCGCGGACCAGTCCCGCCCGCGGCAGCGCCTGCTCGAGGCCCTGCAGCGTCCGCCCCGCCATGATCGAGATGACGACGCTCGACGGACCGACCCGGGGCGCCAGCGCCGGAACCACTTCGTCGGCGACCTGCGGCTTGACGGCGATGACGAGCACGCTGGCTTCCGCCGCGGGCTCGCCGGGGTTCACGCGCAGCCCTCGGCCCGTGAGCTTCATCAGCTCGCGGGAAGGGTTCGGCTCGAGCACCACGATTTTGCCGGGATCGATCCCGAGCGCGATCCAGCCCTCGAGCATCGCGCCCCCCATCCTCCCGGCGCCGACCAGGATCAGCGTTCCGGAAAAATCCTCGAGCCTGCGTGTGCGGTCGCCCACCGTCGGTCGCGACATGGTTGCCTCCGTAGCCCGGATGGAGCGAAGCGAAATCCGGGATCGGCCTCCCGGATTTCGCGCCCGCTGCGCGGGCCCTTCATCCGGGCTACGAAAATCGGGAGGTATCAGGCCTCGCCCGAGGTGTCGAACATGGCCGCGTCCATGGCTTCGCGCGCTGCCTTGCCGGCCCAGACCACGAACTGGAAGGCCTGGAAATAGCGTTCGCAGGCCTCGAGCGCCGCCTCGAGCACCGCTTCGCATTGTTGGCCCGAAGCCGCGACGCCGCCCGCCAGCACCAGCGCGTGACGGAACATCACGAGGCTCTCGCCCGGCCACAGGTCGAAATGCCCGACCCACAATTGCTGGTTGATATGGGACAGCAGCTGCCGGACTTCGAGGTTGCGCCGCTCCGGAACTTTCAGATCGAAGGCGCAGGCCAGATGCAGCGCCTCGATCTCGTGCATCCAGGTGAACGACACCTGGTAATCGCTCCAGCGTCCGGCAATCGCGATGGTGATCTCGTCGTCGGCGGCGCGATCGAACGACCAGTCGTGCACCGAGGCGAGGCGCTCGACGACGTCGACCGGATTGATCTGACGCTCGCCGGAGAGGTCGATCAGCGACATGCCGTCCCCACGCTTCGGATTGCACTCGGTTGGGAAGCGCACGCGGCTCGACGCCACCGACGCTACGGCACCGGTTCGGGCGACCCGATCAAGCAACGCGCGAATCACTTGGCCGATCGAATATAACGCGTCGACTCTCGCCCTTATAGGCCGATGTTGATCGAGGATTCGCGCGCCCGTGACAACGCGCCAGGGCGCGCCGTCCACAGTGCGATCTGCGGCATTTCGACTCAGAGGAAGAGATTCGTAGCCCGGATGGAGCGCGCGCGCGGCGGGCGCGAAATCCGGGCTACGACTCGAAGCGTTTTGCCTCAATCGAACAGGCTGGAGACGGATTCTTCGGTCGCGGTGCGCCCGATCGCCTCGCCGATCAGCGCGGCGATCGACAGCACGCGGATGTTGCGGGCAACGCGCACGGCCTCGGTCGGCTGGATCGAATCGGTGATGACGAGCTCCTTCAGGCCGGAGGCGGTGATGCGGCCGACCGCCCCGCCGGACAACACCCCGTGGCTGATGTAGGCGTAGACCTCGCGCGCCCCCTGCTCCAGCAGCGCGTCCGCGGCGTTGATCAGCGTGCCGCCGGAATCGATGATGTCGTCGACCAGGATGCAGGTCCGCGCCTCGACTTCGCCGATCACGTTCATCACTTCGGATTCGCCGGCGCGCTCGCGGCGCTTGTCGATGATGGCGAGCGGCGCGTTGATGCGCTTGGCGAGCCCGCGCGCCCGCACCACGCCGCCGACGTCGGGCGAGACGATGATCAGCTTGGACGTATCGAACCGCTCGCGGATGTCGCGCACCATCACCGGCGAGGCGTAGAGATTGTCGGCCGGTATGTCGAAAAAGCCCTGGATCTGCCCGGAGTGGAGATCGAGCGTCATGATGCGGTCGGTGCCGGCGCGGGTGATCAGATTGGCGACGAGCTTGGCCGAGATCGGGGTGCGCGGCCCGACTTTGCGGTCCTGCCGGGCGTAGCCGAAATACGGGATCACCGCGGTGACGCGTCGCGCCGAGGCGCGCCGCAGCGCGTCGATGATGATCAGGAGCTCCATCAAATGGTCGTTGTCCGGATAGGAGGTCGACTGCAGCACGAACACGTCGGCGCCGCGCACGTTCTCCTGGATCTCGACGAAGATCTCCATGTCGGCGAACCGCCGCACCACCGCCTTGGCGAGCGGCCGCTCCAGATAGGCGGCGATGGCTTCCGAGAGCGCGCGATTGGAATTGCCGGCAACCAGCCGGATCGCCCCATTGTTGGTCGCCGCCGACCGCTGCATCGCGCCGATATCCCTTGTGCGCAGCGGTGATAACAAGATGGCGGCAAGCCGGCAATATCGCTGCCCGCGCGGTCCCCCGGACTTTGCTAAATGTCGTTCACGGGCTCGGCGGCTGGCGGAGCCAAACCTGGTGCCCTACTCCCCCTGCGCGAAGGCAGCCGGCAGGGCCGGGGGGGCGGCACCGGCGACCGCGGTATCGGGCGCGCCCAGGAAGGCAACGATCTGGTCCATGCTGGTGCGCGCGATGCGCGAGAGCATCGGGTCATCGAACAGCGCCCAGGCATCCGGGCTCTTGCGGGAAAAAACCTCCTCGCCGGCGATCCGGAACGCGCGGTGCTTTTGCGCATCGTAGACGTCCCACACCCAGCCGATGTGGGTCTTGCCGTGGCTCATCAGGGCGGCGAGATAGCCGCGCACCCGGTACGCCGGCTGGCCTGCCCGGGACACCACGAGAATCTGCCGCTGCTCGGCCTCGGCCGAAAGATCGGCGACGAGCTTTTGGAAGATCGGGAGCGGCGGGCCGTCGATCGATTCGAAGGCGATGCTGGGCCCGCGCAGCTGCGCCTGCATCAGGATCGGGGCCGTGTCGCTGGCGCAGCCCGCGAGCGTCAGCGCGAGCGCCGCAACGGCTCCCAATCGATACGCGCCAAAGCTCGCCGCACGCGCGGCGCGCCCCATCCCTCTGCGCATGACACCCCCGGTCGCTCTTGGCGGCGACCCGTTTCACGCCGGCCCCAGCCGGTTAACGATTTCGTAGCCGTAAATTGCGGCGCGGTCCAGGCAGCCTCCAGCCCGTCATGCTGAGGTGCTCGGCGCAAAGCGCCGAGCCTCGGGGTGACGGCGCGATCCTCACTCCACCAGCGCGATCGCGCTGATGTGGCGGCCGTAGTCGGGCTCGGCGCGATGGGTTGCGCGGCGATAGCTGAAGAAATTTTCCGCTTCCGCGTAGGTGCAGCGCCCGAGGTCCTCGACCCGGCCGACCTGCGCCCGTTCGAGCCGGGAGAGGATATGGCCGGCGAGATCGAACCGGGCGTGGCCGTCGGCCTTGGCACCGGCAAAGAACCGCGCGTTCCTCGCATCGGCGTCGAGGAAGCGCGCCACGAACTCCGGGCCGACCTCGTAGCTTCTTTGGCGAATCAGGGGCCCGAGCGCCGCGTGGATTCGGGCGCGCGCCGCGCCGAGCCCCTCCATCGCCGCGATCGTCGCCTCCAAGATCCCGGCCAGCGCGCCCTTCCAGCCGACGTGGGCGGCGCCGATCACTTGCGCCTCGCTGTCCGCGAGCAGCACCGGTCCGCAATCCGCCGTGGTGATCCCGACCGCGAGCGAGCGCGTGCGCGTCACCACGGCGTCGGCGCGCGGCGCGTTCTCGCGCGTCCAAGCCTGGTCCGCGACCACGACCTGGGGCGAATGCACCTGATAGGCGGTGACGAGATGCTCGGCGCCGAGCGCGCGGGCCATGCGCGCGCGGTTCTCGCGCACGTTTTCCGGCGCGTCGCGCGAGCCGATCCCGCCGTTGAGGCTGGCATAGAGTCCGCCGGACGCGCCGCCGTGCCGGGTGAAGAAGGCATGGCGGATGTTTGGCGCCTCGAGCGAGGCGGCGCGAAGCATCATGTCCGGCACGCGCGAAAACTCGCCGCTTCGGGTCGCCCTGTCAAACCTCGGCGCCAAGCGGGCCTCGCCGGTATTTGGATGCGGCTTTTTGCTGCATCGCACCGAAAGGTTCCGGGAGCACTGGCGGGAATATGCTGCTAAATAAGGCGCCCGAAGGCCGCCTCGCGAATCAAGCCGGCCGCGTGTTGCTCAAGGAAACGCCAATGTCCGTCTCGGAACTCGTGCCGTCGCGCTATTACGCCCTGGTCGGGGCGATCGCCGTCACGCTGATCGCGCTCGCCGCGGCGCTCCTCGATCCGCGCTGGCTGTTGCTCGCCGGCGCCGCGGGCGTGGTGAGCGCGGTCGGCCTCCACGATCTCCTGCAGAAGCACCACGCGATCCTGCGCAACTATCCGATCCTCGCGCATTTCCGCTTCTTCTTCGAGACCATCCGGCCGGAGATCCGCCAGTACCTGCTCGAGGGCGACAACGAGGCGGTGCCGTTCTCGCGCGCGCAGCGCTCGCTGGTCTACCAGCGCGCCAAGAACGTCGAGGACCGCCAGCCGTTCGGCACCGGCAAGGACGTGTATCTCGGCGGCTACGAATGGATCAATCATTCGCTGCGCCCGGTGCACATCGCCGACACCAACTTCCGGGTGATGGTTGGCGGCAAGGAGTGCAAGCAGCCGTATTCCTGCTCCGTATTCAACATTTCGGCGATGAGCTTCGGCGCGCTCTCGGCCAACGCCGTGCGCGCGCTCAACAAGGGCGCCAAGCTCGGCGGCTTCGCCCACGACACCGGCGAGGGCTCGATCAGCCGCTACCACCGCGAGAACGGCGGCGACCTGATCTGGGAGGTCGGCAGCGGCTATTTCGGCTGCCGCACTCCCGACGGCAAGTTCGATCCGGAAAAGTTCGCCGAGCAGGCGCGCACCCCCCAGGTCAAGATGGTCGAGATCAAGATCTCGCAGGGCGCGAAACCCGGCCACGGCGGCGTGCTGCCGGGCGCCAAGGTGACGCCGGAGATCGCCGAGGCGCGCGGCGTGCCGGTCGGGGTGGATTGCCTCTCGCCGGCGCGGCATTCGGCGTTCGACACCCCGCTCGAGCTGTTGGATTTCATCGTGCGGCTGCGCGAGCTCTCCGGCGGCAAGCCGATCGGCTTCAAGTTCTCGCTCGGGCATCCGTGGGAGTTCTTCGGCATCTGCAAGGCGATGCTGGAGACCGGCATTTCCCCGGATTTCATCGTGGTCGACGGCGGCGAGGGCGGCACCGGCGCCGCCCCGATGGAGTTCACCGACCACATCGGCACGCCGCTGCAGGAGGCGCTGCTGCTGGTGCACAACACGCTGGTCGGGCTCAACCTGCGCGACCGCATTCGCATCGGCGCCAGCGGCAAGATCATCACCGCCTTCGACCTCGCGCGCACGATGGCGCTCGGCGCCGACTGGTGCAATGCGGCGCGCGGCTTCATGTTCGCGCTCGGCTGCATCCAGTCCCAATCGTGCCACACCGGCCATTGCCCGACCGGGGTGACGACCCAGGATGCGCGGCGCCAGCGCGCGCTCGTGCCCGAGGACAAGGGCACGCGCGTCTACAATTTCCACCGCAACACGCTGTTCGCGCTGGCCGAGCTCACCGGCGCCGCCGGGCTCAAGCATCCGGGCGAGATCGAGCCGCGCCACATCGTGCGGCGCATCTCCGGCCACGAGATCCGCCTCGTCGCCAATCTCTACAAGTTCCTCAAACCCGGCGAGCTCTTGGCCAACCCCAAGGCGCACGCGGTCTACGAATATTACTGGCCGCTGGCCACCGCCAAGAGCTTCGACCCGCACCCGGGCTCGGACGAGCACCTGGTGATGGCGGAGTACCGGCGCAGTGGGATGCGGGCGTAGGCTTGGCAGCTGCTCGCATCGAGGATCATCCTATGAAGGGTGAACATGATTTCTCGAAGGCCGAACGCGGGAGGTTTCACCGCTCCGATGCGGTTCTCACGCCTCCGGTCCATCTCGAAGCCCAGGTGCTGGCGTTTCTCACCGCACGCGCTCAAGCCCGCGGCGTCTCGCTGAGCGAGCTCGTCAATGCGCTCCTGAAGAAGGACATCGAGCTGATCGAGACGGCCGAATAGTTTTAGGCCCGGTGGGCTTCGGGCACCCCATCGCGCAAAGGCGCGACGGGGACCCCGCCCGGTCAGCCCACCCTACGCGCCTGCGTTCACGCGGCGGCGGCGGCCGGCAGCGCGCATTGCGCCAGCGTCTTCTGCCAGGCCGGCAGCGCGCGCAAAGTCCCGTGCCAGCGCTGGATCTCGCCATAGGGCTCGACCGGAAAATGCGCGATCTCGGCGAGGTTGAGCGCCGCGCCGAGCGAGAAATCGGCGAGCGTGAGATTGTCGCCGGTCACGAATTTCCTGCCGGCGAGCTGCCCGTCCAGCACCTTGGCGGCGCGATGGAACGCCTCGGTGCCCTTGGCGAGCGCCGCCTGGTCCGGCTCGCTCTTTCCGAACAGCAGGGGTTTCGCCACATATTCGAAGGCGAACACCGCGCAGGCCGGGTCCCAGTGCGCGAGCTCCCAGAACTGCCAGCGCGTCACGTCGAGCCGCGCGCGCTCGTCCGCGGGAAACACGCTGCTGTCCGGCCGCCGCAACGCCAGATATTGCAGGATCGCGTTCGACTCCCACAGCACGAGATCGCCGTCTTTCAGCGTCGGCATGCGCATGTTGGGATTGAGCGCGGCATATTGCGGCGCCTTCTGCTCGCCCTTGCGCAGGTCGATCATGCGCAACGCGCAGTCGAGGCCGAGATGATTGGCGAGCGCCATCACCTTGAAGGCGCGCGGGCTCGGCGGAAACACGTAAAGCTCGATGGTCATGCGATGCTCCCTGAGGTTCGACGCCGTAGAATGGGCAAAGGCGCGGAACGCGCCGTGCCCACGGTTCAAAAGACAATTATCAGACGTCAGCGACCGAAGCCGGTTTTTTGTGATCCCCTGACACCTGGTTTCCGTCGCTGAGGGTGGGCACGCTTCGCTTTGCCCACCCTACGATTGATGCTCAAGCTCCGTAGCCCGGATGAAGCGCAGCGTAATCCGGGGCCGCCGTTCCCGCATTCCGCTGCGCTCCATGCGGGCTACGGATTCCCGGATCTTACCGCCGTGCCGTCGCCGCGTAGCGGATCGGCACCACGAACGAGAGCTGGTCGTCGGAAACATCGGCGGGCGGCGGCGGGAACGGCTGCGCGCGGCGGGCGAGCGCCAGCGTCTCTTCGTCGAGCGCGGCGGAGCCGGAGCTCTGCACGATGCGGCTCGTCAACACACGGCCGTGGCGGTCGAGGCGGAACGCGAGCCTCGCCGTGCCCTGCTCGCCGGCGGCGCCTGGCGGATAGCGCTTGTTGCGCTCGAGCTGGGCCTGGAGCGAGCGCTGCCAGCCCGCGATCGCGGCGGACGAGGGCAGCGGCACCCGGCCGGGCGGCGGCGAAGCCGGCCGCAGCGCGGGCGCCACCGCCGCGGGCGGGGCGGTGGGAACCGGCGCCGCCTCGGCCGGCTCTTGCTTTGCCTCCTCCCGCGCCCGCTGTTTCGGCGGTTCCGGCACCGCCGGCAGCGTCACCAACGGATTTTGCGCCGGCGCGATGTCGGGCACGCGCTCAATGTCCGGCGGCTTCTCCTCCGGCGTCTCCTCGCGCATGCGCTCCTGGCTCTCGGCCTGCAATTGCTGCGGGCCCGGTGCCACGTCGCTTTCCGGCGCGAGCGGCGCGACCGCAAGCGGCGCGAGCTCGATCATGACCACCGGCGCACCGGCGTCGGTCTCGGCGTAATCCGGCCGCGCGCAGAGCGCCAGCAGCACCAGCGCATGCGCCAGCAGCACCGCGGCGGCGCAAAAGCTCCAGCGCAGCAGTTCCGGCCGGTCGCTCGCATGATAAGTTTCGACGTAAACCATCAGCGCGACCGGTCCTTTTCCAGGCCGACCAGCCCCACCTTGAGGTAGCCCGCCGCCCGCAGCGCGTTCATGACGCCCATCAGCTCCCCGTAGGCGACCTGCCTGTCGGCGCGCAGAAAAACGCGCTGCTCCTTGTCGCCGGCGGTCGCTCGATCGAGCGCGGGGCCGAGATCCTCGCGCGCCACCGCATCATCCCCGATCGCCAGCGAGAGATCGGACTTGAGCGTGAGGAACAACGGTTTGTCCGGCCGCGGCTGGCGCTCGGCGTTCGAGGCCGGCAGGTCGACCGCGATGTCGACGGTGGCGAGCGGCGCCGCGATCATGAAGATGATCAGCAGCACCAGGATCACGTCGATGAACGGCGTGACGTTGATCTCGTGCACTTCGGCGAGATCGAGCTCGCCGTGGTCGAGCCGCACGCTCATGGTTTCACTCCGCGGCCGAGATCTTGCCGTCCCAGGCCTTGGCGCCGGGACGGCGCGCCTCGCGGTCGAGGTCGCGGCTGACGAGGCGCAGCACTTCCGCGGCGGCGTCGGCGAACAGCGCGCGATAGCCCGCGATCGAGCGCGAGAACACGTTGTAGATGACGACTGCCGGGATTGCGGCGGCGAGGCCGAGCGCGGTCGCCAGCAGCGCTTCGGCGATGCCGGGAGCGACGATGGCGAGATTGGTCGCATGCGACTTCGAGATGCCGATGAAGCTGTTCATGATGCCCCACACCGTGCCGAACAGGCCGACGAACGGCGCGGTCGCGCCGATGCTGGCGAGCATGCCGGTGCCGCGCGTCATGCGGCGGCCGGTCGCGGCATCGATGCGCTCCAGGCGCGAGGCGACGCGCTCCTTGATGCCCTCCTTGTCGGACGCGTCGGCGGAGAGGTTGAGCTCGATCATCGCCGCGCGGACGAGCGGCGCCAGGCCCTGCCGTTCGCCGAACTTCCTGGCGGCGTCCGCGAGCGAGGACATGCGCGCCAGCGCGGTGAGCTCGCCGCGCAGCCGGCGCCTGGCCGCAAATATTTCCAGCGTCTTGGCGAGCGCGATCGTCCAGGTCACGAACGACGCGAACGCGAGGCCGATCATCACCGCTTTCACGACGATGTCGGCGGAAAGGAACATGCCCCATGCCGAGAGATCCCGCGGCAGCTGCGCGGCGACGCTGGTCGGCGGCGAGGCCGGCTCGTTCGCGGGGGCGACGGCGGCAGCTTGCGGCTCGGCTTGCCGCGGGCCGGCGCCGGCTGCGGCAGGCGCGGGTGCGCTCGGAGGCGGAGTCTGCGCCGACGCCGGGCAGCAAACAATTGCCGCGAGCAGCAACGCCGCACAGGCGTGCGCCACAGGTCCGAGCATGATTCTCAGCAATCTCTTCATCCAATATCTCGCTTTCCGTTTCTGAGACCCCTCATCCGGCCGCCCTCGCTATCGCTCGAGCGGCCACCTTCTCCCACAAGGGGAGAAGGAAAGAGCGCGTGCGGATCGGCGAACGCGCTTCCCCTCTCCCCTTGCGGGAGAGGGTGGCGAGCACCGAGCACTTGCGACGTGCGAGCCGGGTGAGGGGTCCAGGCTTGCCGCACATCTTCGTTGAATCTTTGCGCTCATCATGTCCAGGTCCGGCCCATGTGTCCCTTCACAGTTTCTGCGACAGCCCGACGAAATACCCGCGGCGCGGGCCGAACTGCGGCGCGAACACGCCGATGCCGCTGCCGTCGCGCAGCTCGTAGATGCGGTCGAACACGTTGACCACGTCGAACCGCAGAGTGAACGGCTTCCAGCTCGAGTCCGGCAACTTGAACTCGTGCGACACGCCGGCATTGACCTGCGTATACGGCGGCACGTGGCTGCTGTTGACGAACCCTGCGCGCAGCCCGCTGCCGTAGATCATGTCGGCGGAAAACCGGGTGCCCTGCCACAGGTAGGAGGCGCCGGCCGACGCGGTCCACCGCTGCGCGTGGTCGGTCGGGATATAATGATGCGCAATGAAGTCCAATTCGTCCTGACCGAACAGGAACTGGTTGGACACGATCTGCGTCGCCATCTGCCGGGCCCAGGCGAGGTTGCCGTAGGCGCGGAACTTGCCGTTCTCGTATTTCGCCTTCAGCTCGATCCCGTAGTTGATGCCCTTGGCGTAATTGAAGCCGTCGAGCACGTAGGCCTGGCCGAACTGGCCGTCGTCGAGCAGGTCCGTCGCGTATTTCCAATAGCCGTCGATGCCGACCTTCAGGTGCCGGCCTAGCTCCTGATCGATCCCGGTGTCGAAATAATGCGAGCGCTCCGGCAGCACCGGGCTGTTCTCGGTCACTTCGGGCGCAGCGGCCGTATTCGCGAACAGCGCGACGTTGGTCGGCGCGGCGATCGCCTGCACCGGCGGGGTGAAATAGCGGGCGTAGCCGGCGTGAAACGTGGTGCCGGCGAACGGCTTGTAGACGAGGCCGACGCGCGGGCTGAACTGGTTGGCATCGACGAACTGGAACATCTGGTCGAAGCGCAGGCCGACGTTGAGCGTGAGCTGGTCGGTGATCCGCCACTCGTCCTGGACGTAGGCGCCGAACAGCCAGCCGAGCTTCGAATTTTTGTCGTCTACGCCGCACACGACGTTGGACGGAGGCGAACTGATGCCGCATGCGTCTCCCGTGCCGGTCGTAAGCAGGAGGGACTGATTCTCGACGCGCGTCTGCTCGCCGCTGACGAAGATACCGGCGCGCAGCGTGTGCGCGTCGTTGAGGCGAACAGCCGTATCTTCCTGGATGCCGTTGAGGAGGCTGCCGCGATAAACATCCGACGCGATCCCGTTGAAGACGAGGTCGCCGACCGGGTCCGGCGTGAAATGCACCGTGGTGTAGCGGCTGAAGTAGGCCACCTGCAGGTCGATATTGTCGATCTTCTTCTGCAGCGCGGCCACGTTGTAGTAATTGCGTTCGTACTGGCGCTCGTTGAGCAGGGCGGAATCGAAGCCGTTGACGATCGATCCGTTGAACGTAAAACCGGTGAATCCCGGCGGCTGCCCGGGATTGTTGGGGATCTGGAACTTGCTCAGCGACGTTCCGGTGATGAAGCTCAGGCGCGTGTTTTCGTCGAGCAGGGTCGAGGCATAACCGAAGAACTTGCCCTGCCAGGTGTAATCGTGCAGCGGATTGAGGCTTGGCGTCGGGTTCTCGATGCCCTCGTTGCTGGCGAAATAGCGGCCGGTGACGAAATACTGGGTCTGGCCGACGGTGCCGCCGTATTCGAATTTCGGCGTGATGGTCTGCCGGCTGCCGCCGTAGACGCCGACGCTGCCGCCGTTGTCGAACGCGCCGCTCTTGGTGGTGATGTCGACGAGGCCGGCGGTGCGCAGGCCGTACTGCGCCGGCATGGCGCCGGTGATGAGCTCGAGATTGCCGATCAGCCCGGTCTCCAGCACCTGGCCGAACCCCGAGACGCCGTCGGGCAACAGGATGCCGTTGATGCGGTACTGCACGTTGCCGTGCTCGTTGCGCACGTGGATCTGGCCGCTGGCGGCGGAATCCTGGGTGACACCGGGCGCCTGCAGCAGCAGCTTGTCGACCGGCGTGTTGGAGCCCTGCGGCAGCGCCTCGATCGCCTCTCTGCCGATGTCATAGGTGTTGGTGCCCACTTTGGGCAGGATGACGTCGTCGCGGGCGCGATCGAACGTCGTGTTCTTCTCGGCGAGCACCGTGGCGGCATCGGGCGGCGCCGGAGCCGGCGCGGCGGGGGCGGCCGGGGCGGCCGGGGCGGCGGCGGGCCGCCGCGCAGTCGTGCGCCTGGGTGCCGGCTTCGCCGCGGGCTTGGGCTGCTGGACCACGACCTCCGGCAGCGTGGTCTGGGCTGAAGCAAGATCGCCGGCGCACAGCAACGCCAGCGCCGAGCTCGTCGCGAGGAGACCGCGGCCGATCCGAACAAGTCTTGAAATTCGTCTCGCCCCTGACACCGGGATGTCTCCGATTCGCAATGGATCGGATTGCACCGAATCTTGCGCGGCGCGGGTGCCGATGCATACGACGCCGCAGCGCCGTTTCGGCCGCCCGAGATCGCAACCTTGGGGAATCAGGCAGGCGGCGCGCGGGCCTGAAATTGCCCGCGCGTGAGGTCGGAGACGAGGACGGCGACGAGGTTTTGGAAAAATGCTTCCTGCTGCGCGCCGGCGAACACGAGCGTCGGCGCGTCGGGAATCAGCAGCGCGCCGGACAGGCTGATGATTGCGCAAATCGCGCAGACTTCGTCGCGATCCGGGACGGTGCCGGGCGGCGCTTGCGAATCCGGTGCGTTCGCGGCCGCGGCCAGCGTGGTCTTCCCGAGCGCGAGCTCACCGAGATGCAAATGGCCGAATGAGAGCGCGAGCTGCAGCGCCAGCGCAAACAGCGCCGCATAGCCGCTCGGGGATCGCTTCGCGCGGAACCATTGCATATTCTGCTGGGACCCTCGGCCCGCCCGGAGTTTAGCGCAAGGTCGAGCGCAGACAAGCGGCCCGCCTCCTGCGCCGGACGCCCATCGCAACATTATAACGTTACAATGTGCGCACCGGGTGTCAATAGAATACCAACCGCCGAAGCACGGCAGCGCGTTACCCTTCCTACGCCT
>VAZU01000254.1 GCA_005884745.1 Alphaproteobacteria bacterium | reverse complement strand
TTCCCGGACGGCAAGCGCATCATCCTGTTGTCGGAAGGGCGTCTGGTGAATCTCGGCAACGCCATGGGCCATCCGAGCTTCGTCATGTCGGCGTCGTTCACCAACCAGACCTTGGCGCAGATCGAGCTCTTCACCCATCGCGCCGAGTACGAGAAGAAGGTCTACACGCTGCCCAAGCAACTCGACGAGAGGGTGGCACGGCTGCACCTCGACAAGATCGGCGCCAAGCTCACGCGCATGTCGCAGAAGCAGGCGGCCTACATCGGCGTGCCGGTCGAGGGCCCGTACAAGCCGGATCAGTACCGGTATTGAGCCTCGTTCCCCGGACGCGGTGCAGCGCTCAGGCGCTGCACCGCAGATCCGGGGCCCAGCTTCCTTGCACAATGGATCCCGGTTCAGCAGCGCAACGCTGCCGCGCTGCGCCGCGCCCGGGACACGAGGCGCCGAGTTCGCCATCGCCGCTTGCCGCTGGCCGCAAGCGGGTGCTAAGCCGCGCCCATGACGGCGGTCCCCATCGAAAATGTCCGCAATTTCGCGATCATCGCCCACATCGATCACGGCAAATCCACGCTGGCCGACCGGCTGATCCAGCTCACCGGCGGGCTGCCCGAGCGCGAGATGGTCGAGCAGGTGCTGGATTCCATGGACATCGAGCGCGAGCGCGGCATCACCATCAAGGCGCAGACGGTGCGGCTTTCCTACCGCGCGCGCGACGGTAAGGATTACGTGCTCAACCTCATCGACACGCCCGGCCACGTCGATTTCGCCTATGAGGTCAACCGGTCGCTCGCCGCCTGCGAGGGCTCGCTGCTCGTCGTCGATGCGAGCCAAGGCGTCGAGGCGCAGACCCTCGCCAACGTCTACCAGGCGATCGACAACAATCACGAGATCGTGCCGGTGCTCAACAAGATCGACCTGCCGGCAGCCGAGCCCGCAAAGGTCAAGCAGCAGATCGAGGACGTGATCGGGCTCGACGCCTCGCATGCGGTGGAGATCTCGGCCAAGACCGGGCTCAACGTGCCCGAAGTGCTCGAGGCGATCGTGACGCGGCTGCCGCCGCCCAAGGGCGACCGCGACGCGCCGCTGAAAGCCCTGCTGGTCGATTCCTGGTACGACGCCTATCTGGGCGTCATCGTGCTGATCCGGATCGTCGACGGCACCCTGAAGCCGCATCAGCGCATCCGCCTGATGGGCACGCACGCGTCCTACGAGATCGACCGCGTCGGCGTGTTCACGCCGAAGATGCAGGACGCGGAAGTGCTGGGCCCCGGCGAGATCGGGTTCCTGACCGCCTCGATCAAGGAGGTCGCCGATACGCGGGTCGGCGACACCATCACGGACGAGCGCAAGCCGGTGGCGGAGCCGCTGCCCGGGTTCCGCCCGGCCATCCCGGTAGTTTTCTGCGGGCTGTTTCCGGCCGACGCCGCGGATTTCGAGGCGCTGCGCGCCGCCGTGTCGCGGCTGCGGCTCAACGACGCGAGCTTCACCTACGAGATGGAGACCTCGGCCGCGCTCGGCTTCGGCTTCCGCTGCGGCTTTCTCGGCCTGCTACACCTCGAGATCGTGCAGGAGCGGCTCGAGCGCGAGTTCAACCTGAACCTGATCGCGACCGCGCCCTCCGTCATCTACAAGATGCGGCTCACCAACGGCGAAGAGATCGAGATCCACAATCCGGTGGACATGCCGGACGTGGTGCGGATCGCGGAGATCCGCGAGCCCTGGATCCGGGCGACGATTCTCACGCCGGACGAATATCTCGGCGGCGTGCTGAAACTGTGCCAGGACCGCCGCGGCGAGCAGGCCGACCTCAATTACGTCGGCTCGCGCGCCATGGTGATCTACGATCTGCCGCTCAACGAAGTGGTGTTCGATTTCTACGACCGGCTCAAGTCGGTGTCGAAGGGCTACGCGTCGTTCGATTATCACCTCACCGATTTCCGGCCGGCCGATCTGGTAAAAATGTCCATCCTGGTCAATGGCGAGCCGGTCGATGCGCTCTCCATGCTGGTGCACAAGGCCCGCGCCGAAGTCCGCGGGCGGGCGATGTGCGAGAAGCTGAAAGAGCTGATCCCGCCGCACATGTTCCAGATCCCGATCCAGGCCGCGATCGGCGCGAAGATCATCGCGCGCGAGACGGTGCGGGCGCTGCGCAAGGACGTCACCGCGAAATGCTACGGCGGCGACGTGACGCGCAAGCGCAAATTGCTCGACAAGCAGAAGGAGGGCAAGAAGCGCATGCGCCAGTTCGGCAAGGTCGAGATCCCGCAGGAAGCGTTCATCGCCGCGCTGAAGGTCGATGTGTAGGCCCTGCTACTCCGCGGGTCGGACCGGCCAGAGCGGGGCTGCGACCATAAGGCTTTCGACAACGCGGGCCTGCGGCGAGGTTCGGCGTGCCAATCGCGGCGGCCTGCGGTTCTCCTGGTCCCGCCGCCGATTCCCGCCCATCCGAGATCCCCGTCGCCAGCCCATGACAGACCCCGGCCCGATCCGTTGCTTCCTGGTTGCGCTCGCACTGCTGGCGTTCGCGACCTGCGGACCTGCGGTCGCGCAGGAGAGCCCGCCGACGCCGCCCGAGGACGTCGGTCCCCCGGTGCCGGCCGAGGACAAGGGTGCCGAGCCGCCTCCGATCTCGAGCCCGACCGCCCCCTCGACCGCGCCCGAAGTCAAGCAGGTGGCTCCGGCCGCGCTGCCGCCGCTGCCCAACCCCAGCGATCCGAAGCTCGCGGCCCGGGAATTGTTCGCGCGCAAGCTCGAGCCGGCGCGCCTGCCCGCCCGCGCCGTCGGCGGCTATGCGGACGGCTGTCTCGCCGGAGCCGTCGCGCTGCCGACCGAGGGGCCGACCTGGCAGGTGATGCGGCTCTCGCGCAACCGCAATTGGGGGCACCCGAGCCTCATCCGGTTCCTGGAGCGCTATGCCGCCAAGGCGACCCAGGCGGCGCACTGGCCGGGCCTGCTGATCGGCGATCTGTCGCAGCCGCGCGGCGGGCCGGCGCTGAGCGGCCACGCCAGCCACCAGGTCGGGCTCGACGTCGACGTCTGGCTGACCCCGATGAAGGATCACCCGCTCTCGCGGGAAGAGCGCGAGATCTTCTGGGCCACGAATTTCGTCGCGGCGGACGGCAAGGAGGTGGACCGCAAGCTGTGGACCGCCGGCCAGGCTGCCGTGATCCGTCAGGCGGCACTCGATCCGGATGTCGAGCGCATCTTCGTCAATGCGGCGATCAAGAAGGAGCTGTGCCAGAAGGCCGGCTCCGACCGCTCCTGGCTGCACAAGGTGCGGCCCTGGTATCGCCACCAGGACCATCTGCACATCCGGCTGCGCTGTCCGCCCGGCAATCCGGACTGCAAGCCCCAGCCCGCGCCGTCGTCGGAGGAGGGCTGCGGCAAGGAGCTCGATTTCTGGTTCACGGAAGGCGTGCTGCATCCCAAGCCGCCTTCGGGCCCGGTGCGTCAGCTCACGATGGCCAATTTGCCAGCCGAATGCCGCAAGGTGCTCAACGCGCCTTAGCCCGACAAGCATCGTCATTGTCATCCCGGCCAAGCGACCCCGGACTTGTTCCGGGGGAGCGCGAGCCGGGATCCATGGCCACGGGTTCGGAGACGGGGACGACTGTGTTCATGGATTCCGGCTCTCGCGCTCCGCGCTCGGCCGGGACGACACTGCGAGATATTCCTCCCTTTCGAGCGCGTAGGATTTCAGCATCCTGCCCTTGATCTTGCGCTCGCCGACGAAACGCAGCCCGAGCTTCTCGGCAACGCGCAGCGAGACGGCGTTGTCCGGATGGATATCGGCGACGACACGGTCGAGACCGAGTGTTTCGAACCCGTGCCTGAGCACGGGCAGGCTCGCCTCGGTGGCGAAGCCGTTGCCCCAGG
>VAZU01000260.1 GCA_005884745.1 Alphaproteobacteria bacterium | reverse complement strand
CGCGAAGGCATAAGGCATGTGGACGCTGGCGGATGAAGAACCTCAAGCAAATCCCCGGAACTGCCATGAATTGCCGGAGCCTCGTGCCCGGATTTTACCTCTTCGGCGGCATCCCGCACCAGGGACATTGCCCCGTTCATCTTGACGATATTGCCCACCCCCCAGTTCTAGCTATACCTACATGTATACACAATGGCCGGCAATTCAAAGGTCCGCGCGGCGGATGCTGCCGCCCGGGCCGATGCGGTCTGCGGCTCGAACCGAATGTTCACCATCTTTCCCGTCGGGCTTTGAACCCGCCCGAGTGTTCCGGGCTGCAACAAGGGACGCCCAGGAAAACAACCACGGGGCAATGCGAGAGCAAGATCGATGCCAATGAGCGATGCCGCGGTGATCATCGGCGCGGGACAAGGCGCGGCGCAGGTCGCCATCAGCCTGCGCCAGGGCGGGTTCCGAGCTCCGGTGGTGATCATCGGCGCAGAGCCGTATCTGCCCTATCAGCGACCGCCGTTGTCGAAAAAATTCTTGAGCGCACCGCAAGCGGCCGAAAGTCTGTTTCTGCGTCCGCACGCGTTCTGGCGCGACCAAGAGGTGACGCTGCAATTGGGAACGGCAGTCGGAGCGGTGGACCGGGGACGCCGCTGCGTCACGCTGACGGACGGGCGGGAGCTTGCTTATGCAAGCTTGGTGTTCGCAACAGGTACGTTCGCCCGCGCGCTGCCCATCCCGGGCGTGGATCGCCACGGCGTGCATTCATTGCGCAGCATCGAAGATGTGCGCCGGCTGCGGACCGAACTCGATTCGGCGCGCCGCGTGGTGATCATAGGCGGCGGCTACATCGGGCTGGAGGTCGCCGCGGTCATGCGAAGCGAAGGCCGCGACGTCACGGTCGTGGAAGCCGAGGAGCGCGTCTTGAAGCGGGTCACCGGCAAGACGATGTCGGGGTTCTTCGACGCCTTCCACCGTGACAAGGGCGTCGATATCCGGCTGAACATTCGCGCCGCGGGCATCGCCGGCGACGAGCGCGTTCGATCGGTGCGAACCTCGCAGGCGGAAGAACTGCCGGCCGACGTCGTCCTCATCGCCGCGGGGGCGTGTGCCAACGACGAACTCGCCGCCGCCGCCGGGATCCGCTGCCGAGACGGCATTCTCGTGGACGAAACGGCGCGGACCGACAGTCCCGGAATCTACGCGGTCGGCGACTGCACGCGATTCCCGAGCCGGCGTTATGCGCGACGGCTTCGCCTGGAAAGCGTGCAGAACGCCATCGATCAGGCGAAGGTCGCGGCGGCTTCGATCCTCGGACGGGCGGAGACCTATGATCCGGTGCCGTGGTTCTGGTCGGATCAATACGATCTGAAGCTGCAGATCGCCGGCCTCGCCGACGATCATGATTCCGAACAGCTGATCGGCGATGTCGCGGCGCCGCGTTTCTCGGTCGAATACCGCAAATCAGGCCGCCTGATTGCGGTGGACGCAGTCAACGATGGACGCGCCCACATGATGGCGCGCCGCCGCATCGCGCAAGAAACGGCAGCCGAGATGGCAATCGGAACATGAGCTTCGGGCGGCGAAGTGTCGCCCGAACGCGCAGCGAGCGCGGGAAGCCCGGCGGACGAGCCGGGCCTCTCCCGAACTGGTCACTTGCTGGTCACTTGCGCCGGGAAGCTCGCCGCCGCGCGCGCAGCGAAAGCCCCATCGCAAACGCCTTCTGCCGCACCGCGCCTTCCGTGCGCTTGAGCCTGCGGCCGATGATTCTCGCCGGAGTTTTTTGCCGCGCCAAGTTCTTGAGCTCGCGCTTGTCGCGCGACGACCACTCCCGTCGGGCTACCCGTCTCTTTGCTGGCATTCTCTCGATCTCCAATCGTTTGCTCATCGCGTTGTACTGCGCTTTGTGGCCGAAGTCTGACCATCAAGCGCGTCGCAACAACAATCGCAAAGCCGTGAAGGTTTGGTAATCGCCTGCCCCGATCCAACCAACAACAGGCGCCTACCTGCGCGCACACGTCGCTCTCGGTGAACCGGCGCGTATGCTATCGGCGCTGATGAACCGCCAATCGCCCGATCATCGCCGAATATTCCCCGGTTAATCATAGCTCGTGACCATCCGCCCCTCGATCGGATACGCGGGATCGTTATAGCCGGGCGTCGAGGGGTGTCCGGACGCAACCAGACGGTCCACGAGCGCTTCGTCCTCGCCGCTGAAGCGATATTCGAGCGCCGCGACGTACTCGTCCCACTGCTGTTCGGTGCGCGGACCGGCAATGGTCCCGGTAACCAACCGATTGTTCAGCACCCAGGCCACCGCGAATTGCGCCGCGGTTATACCGCGGGACTGCGCGTGCTGCTTGATCTCCTGAGCGAGGCGCAGCGACTCGGGCCGCCATTCGGTCTGCATCATCCGGGTGTCGCGGCGGCCGGCGCGGGTGTCGGCAGGCGGCGGCGCATCCGGCCCGTATTTGCCGGTGAGCACGCCGCGCGCCAACGGGCTATAGGCGATCACGCCCAAGCCGTAATGGGCGCACGCCGGCAGATGCTCGGTTTCCGGCATGCGGTTCATGGCGTTGTAATACGGCTGGCTGACGATCGGGCGATCGATCCCGAGACGATCGCACAGGCCGCAGATCTCGGCCACGCGCCAAGCCCGGTAGTTCGAAACGCCGAAATAGCGGATCTTGCCGAGGCGAACGAGGTCGCCCATGGCGCGCACCGTCTCCTCGAGCGGCGTATCGTGGTCCTCCTTGTGCAGATAGTAGATGTCCAGGTAATCGGTGCCGAGCCGTTTACGGCTCGCATCGGCCGCCTGCATCACCCATTTGCGCGAGAGGCCGCGCTCGTTCACCCCCTCGCCCATCGGGTTGGCGAGCTTGGTCGCCAAGACCCACTTGTCCCGCTCCGCGGCGATGCCTCGACCGGTGATCTCCTCGGAACGGCCTTGGTTATAGGCATCGGCGGTGTCGATGAAATTCACGCCGGCATCGCGGGCGCGAGCGATGATCCGCACCGATGTCGGCTCGTCGGTCGGCCCGCCGAACATCATGGTGCCGAGGCAGAGCGGCGATACCTTCAGTCCGCTCCGGCCGAGCTTGCGATATTCCAAGTTAGCCTCCGCCCGATCTATTCCAGCATCACGGTCTCGAACTCGGCCGGCAGAATGATCTCCAGCACTTCGCAATCGTCGGAATATTCCAGCACGGTGTGCTTGATGCGGGGCGGCTGAATCCAGCAAGCGCCGGTCCGCAACAGGACCTCGCCTTGCCCTTCGAACTCCGATCGCAGCCAGCCTTTCAGCACGTAGACCATCTGGAAGTCCACGTCGTGATAATGCCGTTTGGCGACCTCCTCGGGCCGAGACGGCGGCACGAACCGGATCACGTGCGCCTGCACCATGCCATCGGTCGCCTTGCTGATGCCGAGATCGCGGTACTTGGCGTAATTGCGCAGGCCGGTCCGGAAATCCCGCTCGTCGTGGTGGCTGACGGTGAATTTCTGCCGCGGCGCTCGTCTCGACTTGGTTCGCGCGGCGGGTTTCCGCCTGGGCGCGCTCTTGGCTACCGGTTTCCGCGGCTTGGATGCAGCCGATTTCCGCGGCTTGGACTTGGTGTTCTTCGCCATGATTGCCTCCATTCCACCCGGGGGGCCTGCTCCCGGGATCGTCGGGCAGTTCCTCGAATTTCTCGCACTGGTGTGAAACTGCCACACCCATGGGCGCCCTTCCATGCGAAAATGACGTCGTGGGCAGGTCTCGCCGCTGGCCAGCCTTGGACCCACGGGCCCGCATCGCTCCGCACGAGCCGTCGCCATGAACAAGCAGATCTTCAGTGCTGTCTTGCTTGCAGCCGTCCCGATTGCCGCATCGGACCCCGGGACAGCTTTGGCCGCGGACGAAATCCAGGTCTACAACGCCGAGATCGCCGAGGTCGGCCAATGGACCTTCGAG
>VAZU01000259.1 GCA_005884745.1 Alphaproteobacteria bacterium | reverse complement strand
GTCGTAGACGAGGCCGGCGATCACGGCGCGGTCCGCCGAGCCGGCGAACCGGTGGTGCAGCCCCCAGTCCTTCAGCGCGCCGGCGGCCGGCCGCCGCGTGGCTTCGATGTCGCCCAGAATTTCGATTGCGGCGGCAAGGCGTGCGCCCGGCGTCATGGAAGACCGAGCAGGATCCGCACGATGAAGACCGCCCACATCACCGCGAGCACGATCGCGCCGGCCAGAAACACCATCCCGCGGCGGGGGACGTTGTTGTCGGTGACGTGGATGTAGGCGCGCGCCAGCCGCAGGACCACGAACACCCAGGCGAGCAGCACGAACAGCAGGTCCGCGTGCCGGGTGATGATCGACAGGATCGTAAGGACATAGAACAGCAGCGGCAGCTCGAGCTCGTTGTGATAGGCGTTGCCCACCTGGAGCACGCGGGTCGGCCAATTCGGCTCGCCCAAGGCGATGTCGCGCGGGTGCACCCTGCCGCTGCGAATGGCGTCGACGCGCAGCGCCGAGAGCCACAAGCCCAGCACGAAGGTCAGCACGACCTCGACGAACAGCGGGAACAGCACGGTTTGGATGGACATTGCGAGGACTCGCGCCTGTTATCCCTCCCCGGAGGGGAGGGTGGCTCCTCGCGAAGCGAGGAGCCGGGTGGGGCCAGTGGACTTCAATGCCGACAAAATCGTCTCCATCACCGCATCCAGCTCTCGATCGATTTCCGGATTGGCAAAGCGAAGAATTTCGTAACCGGCACCGCGCAGGTTCTCATCCCGCGCGAGGTCGCGTTCTCGATTCCTATCGAATCCATGCTGGGTCCCATCGACCTCGACAATGACTCGCGATCGGCGGCATTCGAAGTCAACAATATAAGTCAATATGCGGGACTGCCTTCGGAAATGATGGCCGAGCGCGCGAAGCCCACGAAGCTTGACCCAGAGCTTTACTTCCTGGGGCGTCATGGTCTTGCGCAGCTTGCGGGCGATCTCGTTGGCCATGGTCGAAGACACCCCACCCGGTTCCTCGCTCCGCGAGGACCGGGCTCTCGCGGGTGATCGTCACGTCGTGCACGTGGCTCTCGCGCAGGCCCGCGCCGGAGATCCGCACGAACCGCGCCTTGGCGTGAAACTCGGCGATGGTCTTGGCGCCGACATAGCCCATGGCGGCGCGCAGGCCGCCGGTGAGCTGGTGCACCACGTTCGCGGCCGAGCCCTTGTAGGGCACCTGGCCTTCGACGCCTTCGGGCACGAGCTTGAGGATGTCCTTGATGTCCTGCTGGAAATAGCGGTCGGCGGAGCCGCGCGCCATGGCCCCGACCGAGCCCATGCCGCGATAGGTCTTGTAGGAACGGCCCTGATAGAGAAACACTTCGCCCGGCGCCTCATCGGTCCCGGCGAGCAGCGAGCCCACCATGCCGCAGTCGGCGCCTGCGGCGAGCGCCTTGGCGAGGTCGCCGGAATATTTGATGCCGCCGTCGGCGATCACCGGCGTGTCGGTTAGGCGTGCGACCTCGACCGTATCCATGATCGCGGTGAGCTGCGGCACCCCGACGCCGGCGACGATCCGGGTGGTGCAGATCGACCCCGGGCCGATGCCGATCTTGATGGCGTCGGCCCCGGCATCGATCAGCGCCTTGGCGCCTTCCGCCGTCGCGACGTTGCCGGCCACCACCTGCACCGCGTTCGAGAGCCGTTTGATGCGGTCGACCGCCTCCAGCACGCGCCGGGAATGGCCGTGGGCGGTGTCGACCACGACGAGATCGACGCCCGCCGCGATCAGGCGCTCGGTGCGGGCAAAGCCGGCCTCGCCCACCGTCGTCGCCGCGGCGACGCGCAGCCGACCCTGCTCGTCCTTGCAGGCGTCCGGATTGGCCACCGCCTTCTCGATGTCCTTGACGGTGATGAGCCCGACGCAGCGATATTTCGCGTCGACCACGATGAGCTTCTCGATCCGATGCTGGTGCAGGAGCCGCTTGGCTTCCTCCTGGCCGACGCTTTCGCGCACGGTCACGAGGCGGTCCTTGGTCATGAGCTCCGCGACCGGCTGGCGCGGATCATTGGCGAAACGCACGTCGCGGTTGGTCACAATGCCGACCAGCTTGCCGGGCGAGCCTTCCGCGCTGCGCTGCACCACCGGAATGCCGGAAATGCCGTGGCTCTTCATCAGGCCGAGCGCTTCGGCGAGCGTCGCATCGGGATGGATGGTGACCGGATTGACCACCATGCCGGACTCGAATTTCTTCACCTGCCGCACCTGCGCGGCCTGGTCCTCCGGGTCGAGATTGCGATGGAGCACGCCGATCCCGCCGGCCTGCGCCATGGCGATCGCCATGCGCGCCTCGGTCACGGTGTCCATGGCCGAGGCGATGATCGGAATGTTCAGCGCGATGCTGCGGGTGAGGCGCGAGCGGATGTCGACGTCGGACGGCAGCACGTCGGAGAGACCCGGCTGCAGCAAGACGTCGTCGAAGGTCAGCGCCTCGCGGGGGCTTCCGTTGGGTTTTGCCGGCATTGCCAAGCTCCTTGGGTCGCGGACCGCGGGGATGCAGACCTCCCTCGGCCGGCTCGAAAAGCCGGACCGGCGGTCGAGCACCCCGGTGCGGAGTTGGCGCCGGTCGATAGCACGCCTGCGGCGCGATTCCTAGGGCGGCATATCATTCCCAGCCATGCTTTGCGCGCACCCGCGGCGGGTTTCACGCTCGCGAACGTTCAGCCCTCAGCCCGTCGCCCCGGCCAGGCACGCGAAGCGAGCCTGAGCCGGGGTCCATGAACACCGCCGGCGAGGTTCACGAGAAGCGCTGTTGCCATGGGTTCCGGCTCTCGCGCTGTGCGCTCGGCCGGAACGACGCCGGAATTCACTGGGGAGAGGGGACCCGAGCCAGCATCGCGACATGCGCTACGTCACCGCGAATAACCCGGCGGGGGGCCGTGGCGCTCGATCGCATCGACGATCTCGCGATGCCTGCGGTCCTCGCGCTTCATGTGCACGGCGATGACGGCGTGGAGCGAGGGAACCAGCAGCAGCGCGTGAAAGACAAGCCCGAAGATCAGGCAGGGAACGATCAGGACGAGGTTGAGCACCGCCGCGAACGGCTGCCCGTTGAGCAACAGCCCGAGCGGCGGTACGAGCACGGCGAGGATGTAGATCATCGGGACGTTCCGCTGCCTTTGAATGCCGCTGCCTGATATGTAGACTCCCGATCCGATCCGCAACCGCGGCGCCCGGCTGTGCCGGGCAGCCCGTGCGCCCGTACTCGAACCCCCTCCCCTGCATGCGCCGCGACCGTCTGGTGGCCCTCATCGTCGCGGTCGCGTTGTTCATGGAGAATCTGGATTCCACCGTGATCGCCACGTCATTGCCGGCGATCGCCGCCGATATCGGCACCAGCCCGTTGGCGCTCAAGCTCGCGGTGACCTCCTATCTGCTTTCGCTCGCGGTGTTCATTCCGATGAGCGGCTGGACCGCCGACCGGTTCGGCGGGCGCACGGTGTTCCGGGTCGCGATCGCCGTGTTCGTGCTCGGCTCGATCGGCTGCGCCGCATCCTCCTCGCTGACCGATTTCGTGGTCGCGCGCATCGTGCAGGGGATGGGCGGAGCGATGATGACGCCGGTCGGGCGCCTGGTGCTGATCCGCTCGGTCGACAAGCGGGCGCTGATCGACGCCATGGCGTGGGTCTCGATGCCGGCGCTGGTGGGCCCGGTGATGGGACCGCCGCTGGGCGGCTTCATCACCACTTACGCCTCCTGGCACTGGATCTTTTTGATCAACGTGCCGATGGGATTGCTCGGCATCCTGCTTGCCACCCGCTACATCGAGGACGTGCGGATCCGGACCAGCGATCGGTTCGACTTGATCGGCATGCTGCTCGCGGGCGCCGGCATCGCCGGAATGGCGTTCGGCCTCTCGGTCGCCGGGCTCAATTACCTGCCGAGGTCGGCGGTGGCGGGGCTCGTGATCGGCGGCGCGTGCTCATTTGCCGCCTATCTCATCCATGCGCGGCGGGTGCCCGCCCCGGTGCTCGATTTCTCGCTGCTCGCGCTACCGACCTTCCGCGCAAGCTTCATCGGCGGCTTCCTGTTCCGGGTCGGGGTCGGCGCCCTGCCGTTTCTGCTGCCGCTGTTGCTGCAGCTGGGCTTCAAGCTCAATCCGTTCGAATCCGGGCTGATCACGTTTTCGGCCGCGGTCGGCGCGCTGACCATGAAGGCTCCCGCGGCGAGCATCCTCAAGCGCTTCGGATTTCGTTCCGTGCTGACCGTCAACGCGCTCCTGAGCGCCGTCTTCATCGCCGCCTGCGCCGGATTTTTCCCCGGGGTGCCATTCACGCTGATCGTTGCCGTGCTGCTCGTCGGCGGCTTCTTCCGCTCGCTGCAGTTCACCAGCATCAACGCCATGGCGTATGCGGAGGTCAGGCCCGAGCGCCTGAGCCGGGCGACGTCGCTCGCAGCGGTCGGGCAACAGCTGTCGCTCTCGACCGGGGTCGCGCTGGGCGGCGCGGTCGTCGAAATCGTGCTGCGGCTCAAGTCGGCGTCGACGATCGACGCCACGGATTTTCCGCCGGCGTTCCTGGTCGTCGCCGCGATCTCCGGCGCATCGGCCCTGTTGTTCCGGCAGCTCCCACCCGATGCCGGGTCCGAGCTCGCCGGCGGCGCCTCGCTGCCCGCGACGCGCGCCGATCAGCCGCCGCGATGACGAAAGCCGGTCGCGAGCAGATAAAGCTCGGCGGAATCCGCACGGCTCGCCGCCGGCTTGACGTGCCTGACTTTTTCGAAATCGCGCTTGAGCCCCGCCAGCAGCGAGACTTCGGTGCCGCCCTGCAGCACCTTGCACAGAAAGGCGCCCCCCGGCGCCAATATCTCGCGGGCGAACTCCGCGGCGGCTTCCGCGAGCGCCATGATTTTCAGATGATCGGTGCGGCGATGGCCGGTGGCGTTGGCGGCCATGTCGGACAGCACCACGTCGGCGGGCCCGCCGAGCATGGTTTTCAGGCGTTGCGGCGCTTGCGCGTCGAGAAAGTCCATCCGCAGGAATTCGACCCCTGCGATCGGCTCCATCTCAAGTACGTCGATGGCAACGACGCGGCCCCTGCCCTCGGCGGCGCCGACGCGCTTGGCCGCGACCTGGCTCCAGCCGCCGGGCGCGGCGCCGAGGTCGACGACACGCGCGCCGGCTTTCAGCAGAGGATGCTTGACGTCGATCTCGGCGAGCTTGAAGGCGGCGCGGGAGCGAAGCCCTTCGCGTTTCGCGCGCGCCACATAGGGACCCTTGCCGGTCTTGACTCGGGTTTTGAGCAGACGTCCGATTCGATGACTCATGAGTTCATTCTCGGCGGAGCCGCAAACGCGCTTCACCTCCCCTTGAAAAGGGGAGGTCGACCGCGCAGCGGTCGGGTGGGGATCGCGACCCCCTCCCGGTTCGCGCGCATTGGCGCGCGAACCGACCTCCCCCTTTCAGGTGGAGGTGAAGCGCGGTTGCTTCCCGCCCTCAGAAACAGGCTCGCTTCCCCACACCCCGTCCTCGCGCATCAGCTGCACCAAAATGCCTTCGCGCAGGCCGCGATCGGCGACGCGCAGGCGCCGGCACGGGAAGGCGCGCCGAATCGCCTCGAGGATGGCGCAGCCGGCGAGCACGAGGTCGGCACGCTCGGAGCCGATGCACGGGTTCGCCACGCGCGCGTCGTAGTCCATCACCACCAGGCGGTCGAGCACGCGCGAGATCTCGGCATCCGTCATCCAGCAGCCGTCGACGTAGCGGCGCTCGTAGCGCGGCAGGCCCAGATGCACCCCGGCGATCGTCGTCACGGTTCCGGAGGTGCCGAGCAAGTGCGTGGCTTCGAGGCGAAGATCGCCGCCGTGCGCGGCCGCGAACGCATCGACGTGGCGCGCGGCCTCGGTCACCATGGTCTCGTAGAGCGCGCGGTCGATCTCGATGCCGCCGTGGCGTTCGGCCAACGTGACCACGCCGACCGGCAACGAGGCCCAGCCGCGGATCTCCGGCACCGGCGGGCCGCCGCCGTTCCATCGGCTGCGCCCGAGGCGGACCAGCTCGGAGGAGCCGCCGCCGATGTCGAACAGGATCGCGCCCTCCGCCGCCGGGTCGAGCAGCGGCGTGCAGCCGCTGGCGGCAAGCTCGGCCTCGGTGGCGCGATCGATCACTTCGAGCTCGAGCCCGACCTCGCCGGTGACCCGGGCCAAGAATGCCGGGCCGTTCTCGGCGGCGCGGCAGGCCTCGGTCGCGATCAGGCGCGCGCGCGTCACGTTGCGGTTGCGCATCTTGTCGCGGCAGACCGCGAGCGCCTCGAGCGCCCGGGCGATCGCCGCCTCGCTGAGCCGGCCGCTCGCCAAGACGCCCTCGCCCAGCCGGATGATGCGGGAAAATGCGTCGATGACGCGAAAGCCCTCGCGGGTCGGGCGCGCGACCAGCAGCCGGCAATTGTTGGTGCCGAGGTCGAGCGCCGCATAGGCCGGCCGATCGGTGCGCTCCGCGGTAAAACGCGGCCATCGCCGACCCCGCGGGCGCCGCCACGGCGCGCCGCGCGCAGGGTCGAGGCCGGAACTCGCCCGGGCCTCGTCTCGCATCGAAACCTTCCCGCCGCGCCGGAGCCGTCTTCGGCTCCACGGCCGGCCACGATTGTGTAGCGATATCCGGGCAAATCTTAAAGGAGCGCCACGGGTCGGCGCAACCACGGCCGGTCTCGGGCGGGAAACCGGGACGGCAGCGGGCCTTCTCGGCTATGATTTGCGCCCGAAATAGCTGATTTCAGCCTGGCGCCCATGGACCTGTCCTACGCCGCCAATCTCGAGGATTACCACCTCGCCCGCGCCTTCGAAGGCCAGGCGAGCGGGTTCTATATCGATGTCGGCGCCGGACACCCGGTCGCCGACAATGTCTCGTGCTGGTTCTACCTCCAGGGCTGGCGCGGCCTCGTGGTCGAGCCCCAGCGCCGGCTGATCGAGCTTTACCCCCTGGTGCGCCCGCGCGACATCGCGGTGCCAAAACTCCTGGGCCGCACCCCCGGCGAGGTCGATTTCCATATCGTCGAGCGGCTCAACGGATTTTCCAGCATTTCTGTCGAGCATGCGCGCAACGCTCAAAAATTCGGCGCGGGATTCCACACCTGCCGGATGCCGATGACGACGCTCGCCGCAATCTGCGAGGAGCATGGCGTCGAGACGATCGATTTCCTCAAGATCGACGTCGAGGGCGCCGAAGGCGACGTGCTCGCCGGCGGCGATTTTCGCCGCTTCCGCCCCCGGGTCGTGCTGCTCGAGGCGCTCGCGCCCGGGACCCTGGCGGAGAACTTCGGCGACTGGGAGCCCTTTCTGCTCGACCAGGGCTACGTCTTCGCGCTGTTCGACGGGCTCAACCGGTTCTACGTGGCGCGCGAAGACGAGGCGCTGATCGCGCGCTTTCCCAAGACGGCGGCGCCCTGGCTCGTGGTGCCGCATCTCGGCCACACCAATCGCGCCCCGGAGCGTACCGATCATCCGGACCACGCATTCGCCCAGGCGCTGGTGGCAGGTTTTTTGGCCAAGCTGCCGCGTCTCGATCGGGAGCTGCTGCTGTCGTTCCTCCTCGACGAGACCGACGCCGAGTTTCGCCGTAAGCCGAACGCCTGCGATCGGGCCGCCGCGATCGCGCGGCTGTTTCCGGCGGACAAGCACGCGGACGGCGTCCCGCGCGCAGCCGGGATCGAGGCAAACGACATCCGCGAGTTCTACGCCAAGCTGATGGAGACCGACCAATTCCGAATCATGCTCGGCCGCATCGCCGCGAGCTACGACGGCGGACAGATTTTGGATTGAAGCCGAACGCGGAGGCATCCATGGTTAGCGTGCGCGAGCCCATCCTGCATCCGGTCCCGATCGCGAGCCTGCGGCCGACCCAAATCAAGAAGAGCGAATATTTGGGCAAGCACATGATCCCGGTCATCCTCGGGCCGAAGGAGCGTCCCTACGTCATCGATCATCATCACCTCTCCCGCGCGCTGCTCGACGAGGGCGAGAAGCACGTGCTGGTCACCGTGGTTGCCGATCTCAAGGCGCTCGAGCCCGACGCGTTCTGGGTCGTGCTCGACCATCGCGGCTGGGTGCATCCTTACGACGAGGACGGGCAACGCCGCGCATTCCGCGCCATTCCGAAGTCGGTGGGCGATCTCCTCGACGATCCGTTCCGCAGCCTCGCCGGGGAGCTCAGGCGTGCCGGCGGCTTTGCCAAGGAGACGACGCCGTTCAGCGAATTTCTCTGGGCCGA
>VAZU01000258.1 GCA_005884745.1 Alphaproteobacteria bacterium | reverse complement strand
ATCTCGTTCACCCGCATCGGCTCCGGGCTTTATGCGTTCACGGCCGAAGGCGATCCCAACTCCGGCGTCATCGTCGGGGACGACGCCGTGATGATCGTCGACGCGCAGGCGACCCCGGTGATGGCGCGCGAAGTCATCGACCGGGTGGCGAAGATCACCGACAAGCCGATCCGCTCCGTGCTGCTCAGCCATTACCACGCCGTGCGCGTGCTTGGCGCGTCCGCCTATACGGACGCCGAGATCCTGGCATCGGACACGACCCGCGGGCTCATCGCGGAGCGCGGCCAGGCCGACATGGATTCCGAGATCGGGCGCTTTCCAAGATTGTTCCGGGCGGTCGAAACCATTCCGGGGCTGACCTGGCCGACGCTGACGTTCCCGGCCGAACTGTCGGTCTGGCTCGGCAACCGCGAGGTCCGGATCATGCATCTGGGGCGGGCGCACACCGCGGGCGACGTGGTTGCCTACGTGCCCGACGCCGGCGTGGCGTTCTCCGGCGATCTCGTCGAATATCATTCGGCATGCTATTGCGGCGACGCGCATTTCACCGACTGGCCGGCAACGCTCGACCGGCTTGCCGAGATGCGCCCGGTCGCGCTGGTGCCCGGCCGCGGCCCCGCGCTCACTTCGGCCGAGATGGTCGCCGACGGCATTCGGCTGACGCGAGACTTCCTGTCGACCTTGTACGGCTCGGTCGCCGACAGCGTGACCAAGGGCTTGTCGCTCAAGCAGGCGTTCGATGCCGCGCGCGAAGTCATGGACCCGAAATTCTCCTCTTACGCCATCTACGAGCATTGCCTGCCGTTCAACGTCTCGCGCGCCTACGACGAGGCGCGCGGCATCGATTGGCCGGTGATCTGGACCGCGCAGCGCGACCGCGAGATGTGGGCCGCGCTGCAGGGCTGACGGCGCCATCCGCACATCGGAGGGGTCTCCCATGCATCATCGGTTTCTCACGCGCGGCCGGCGCTCGGCGCCGGGACCGGCGCTTGCGCTCGCGGCCGCGGCCTGGCTGGGCCTGACCGCCGCTGCGGCGAGCGCGGCGGAACAGCCGGATCTGATCTTCAGGAAATCGACGGTGTTCAAACTGTTGACGCCGAACGACAAGCTCGCCACCTACGCGATCGACGATCCAGAAGTCGAGGGCGTCGCCTGCCATTTCACCGTGCCGGAGCGCGGCGGCATCTCGGGATGGCTCGGCGTCGCCGAGCAGGTCTCCGACATCTCGCTGGCCTGCCGGCAGGTCGGGCCGATCCATTTCAAGCAGAAGTTCGCGCAGGGCGAGGAAATGTTCCGGCGCCGCCGTTCGATCCTGTTCAAGAAGATGCAGATCGTGCGCGGCTGCGACGTCAAGCGCAACGTGCTGGTCTATGTGGTCTATTCGGACAAGCTGATCGAAGGCTCGCCCAAGAACTCGACCTCGAGCGTGCCGATCATGCCGTGGGGATCCGAGCCGCCGCAGCGATGCGCCGATTGGGTGGAGCAATAGCCCCAGGGCTGAATGCGCGCCGTCAGCGCGTGCACTCGATGGCTACGAGCTCGCTGCAGGCGCCGCGGCACGCGGGTTTTGCGGGCACGGTTGCGGTGACGTCGGATTGCGCCACCTTGCGGAACGAGCGCGCGTCCGCGAACGCCTGCGAACGGCAATAGGCGCTGGCGACCGCCGCTCCGCAGCTCGCGCCGGTCGCCAGGCACCGGTCGACCCCATAGCCGTCGTCATTGTCGACGATGAAGGTGCGCGTTTCCGCCTCCACCGCGACGGTGAGGAGGAGGAACAGCCAAAGGCACGCGAGTACCAGCCGCATTTGCAATACTCGTGGTTCGGAGGCCCTATTCGGTAAAATACGGGCGAACTCGTTGAGGGGGCGTTAACCGCAACCGGCGGGAATCGCGAAGCATGAATTGAATTCCACGGTTCGCCGTCGCGGGCAAAGGCTGAGAGGGGCTGTGGAAAATTTCGCCAAAAGGTGTGGCGCCCGGGCAACGATCCGCTTCGGAATGGGGTGGAGTCGGGGATGACGTCCGAATGCCCGAAAATCGCCCCGGCTTGACGGGCGGCGTGGCGTTTTGCATTCTCCGCCGCGATGAACGGCTCGTTCCCATGCGGCATTTGCCGGGAGATTCTTGTCTAGCGATCGACGCTGGCTGCGGCCGTCTTTTCCCGAATTGGATGAAATGGACGCCCCGGCCGGCCGAGGGCGTCCGATGCAATTGAAGCTCTACGATACGCTGACGCGCCAGAAGCGCGATTTCGTGCCGCTCGATTGGGAGCTGGGCCTCCCGAAAGCCGAGCGGCGCGTGCGCATGTATGTGTGCGGGCCGACGGTCTACGATTTCGCCCATATCGGCAACGCGCGCCCGGTCATCGTGTTCGACGTGCTGTTCCGGCTGCTGCGCCATCTCTATGGGAACGATCGCGTCGTCTACGTGCGCAACATCACCGACGTCGACGACAGGATCAACGCGCGCGCGGCCGAGCTCGGCGTTGCGATCCGCGAGCTGACGGAGCGGACCTATCGCGATTTCGCCGAGGACGTGCAAGCGCTCGGCTGCCTGCCGCCTAGCTTCGAGCCGCGCGCCACCGAATACATCGAGCCGATGCAGGCGATGATCGAGCGACTGATCGACCAAGGCAACGCCTACGTCGCCGAGGAGCACGTGCTCTTCCACGTGCCCTCGATGCCGGACTATGGCGAGCTGTCGAAGCGACCGCTCGACGAGATGCTCGCCGGCGCCCGCGTCGAGGTTGCGCCCTATAAGCGCAATCCGATGGATTTCGTGCTGTGGAAGCCCTCGAAGCCGGGCGAGCCGGCGTGGCCCTCGCCCGCGGGGATCGCGACGCCCGGGCGCCCGGGCTGGCACATCGAGTGCTCGGCGATGGCGTGGCGGCATCTCGGCGAAATGTTCGACATCCACGGCGGCGGCATCGATCTCGAATTCCCGCATCACGAGAACGAGATCGCGCAGTCGCGCTCGGCCTTCCATACCCCGCGGATGGCGCGGTTCTGGGTGCACAACGGCTTTCTGCAGCTCGAAGGCGAGAAGATGGCGAAATCCGTGGGCAACGTGGTGACGATCCGCGAGCTACTCAAGAACTGGAACGGAGTTGGATGGCCCGGTGAGACATTGCGTTTCAACATGCTTCGCACGCATTACCACCAGCCCATGGACTGGACTGTTGCAGGAGTTGAGGAGTCACATAAAATTTTGCTGAGCTGGTATGAAGACCTATCCCCAGTGTCGGTTGATGAGATGCCGCCACCGGAGATTGTTGAAGCACTTTGCGATGACCTAAATACGCCAGAACTGATGACTGTATTGCATAAGCTAAAGCGCGAAAAACAATCCGGCAGTTTGGGAGCATCACTTCGATTCTTAGGTTTCTCCGGCGATATTAGTAAGCTCTACCGTACATACACGCTCGAAGCAGGGGTCGGACAGTACGCTGTTTCTTTGCCAAGTACCGTTCAGTTCAGTGTGCAAAGGTATCCGAATGAACTGCAGGAGCAAATCGCGGCTCTGAAAGAGGCTCGTGATAGAGCGCGAAAAGAGAAGAACTTCGCGGAGGCAGATCGCATTCGCGACGAACTTAAGAAGATGCACATCCTGTTAAAAGACTTAAAGGATGATACGACGTTGGAGGTTGAGCGATGAGCGGGCGGCGCGCTCCGAAACCCTCTCCCCGCGTGCGGGAAGAGGGTGCCGAGGACCGCAGGTCCGAGGCGGGTGAGGGGGCGCCTG
>VAZU01000039.1 GCA_005884745.1 Alphaproteobacteria bacterium | reverse complement strand
AATAATCGGGGTTCCGCACGAGCCGGATGTATTTGCCCATGGCGTGCTCGACCACCCGATAGGGGCCGGAGCCGACCGGTTTCTGGTTCATGCCCTGCGGCCCGACCTGGGCATAATATGCATGCGGGTGGATCACGATGGGGCCGGCCAGATATTCGATCGCGGCCGGGAACGGCCGCCGGGTGACGATGCGCACGCGGTAGGGGTCGAGCTTCTCGGCGCGGTCGATCCAGTCGACGTTGCTCTGGGTGGTGGCCTTGTTCTCCGGCTTGGAGACGAAATTGAGCGTGTAGACCACGTCGTCAGCGTCGAACTCGGCGCCGTTGTGGAACTTCACGCCCCTGCGCAGCTCGAGCTCAAGCGTCTTCTGGTCGATCCATTTCCAGGAGGTCGCGAGCTGCCCCTTGTATTCGTTGGTCTTGGGATCGCGATAGATCAACGTGTCCCACACCTGATGGGACAGGATCACGCCGATGCGCACGTTGTTGAAATAGGGGTCGGCGTTGTCGAGAACCTGGTCGTCGGCGACGCGCAGCGCGTTGTCCTTCTTGGCGGCGAGCGCCGGCGTCACGCCTATCACCAGGGCCGCGAGCGCGGCCAGACAACAGACGACGGAAGACAGACGACGGAGGACGCCGGCTCCCGCTCGTCTGTCGTCCATCATTGGTGATCTGCGTTCCGTGGATGGTAGTGCGAGCATGAAATTCCTCCCGGGAGCGCCGCCGCGCACGTTTTCGTCAGTGGAAGCCGGGGCACGCGGGCGAGTCAAGCCGAGCCGGTGGCAATCGCAATCGGACTGCGCTATCGCGAAGCTCGACACGGGGGTTCGCCATGCGTCTTGCGGGAAAGATCGCGATCGTGGTCGGGGCCGGGCAGAGCCCCGGCGAAGGCTTGGGCAACGGCCGCGCCACGGTGCTGCGCTTCGCCCAGGAGGGCGCCAGGGTGCTGGCGGTCGACCGCGACCTCGCCTCCGCGGAGGAGACGGCGGGATTGGCGGCCAAGGACGGCGGCGCCTGCGTCGCGTTCGCGGCGGACGTCACCCAGGAGCGCACGCTCGCGGCGGCCGTTGCCGAGGCACGACGCCGCTGGGGGCGCGTCGACATCCTGCACTATAACGTCGGGGTGAGCATCGGGGCAGGCGATGCGCCGCTCGCCGAAATCTCCGAGGCAGTGTTCGACCGCATCTGCGCCATCAACCTGCGCGGCGCGGTGATGGCCGCCAAGCATGCGGTGCCGGTGATGCGCGAGCAGCGCTCCGGCGTGATCCTCAACGTCTCCTCGGTCGCGGCCTGGGAGCATTATCCTTACGTCGCCTACAAGGCCACCAAAGCGGCGATGATCGCCTTTACCCAGCAGGTCGCCATCCAGAACGCCGAGTTCGGCATTCGCGCCAACGTCATCCTGCCGGGCCTGATGGACACGCCGATGGCGGTCGACACAAGGGCTCGCGTCAGCGGCAAGAGCCGCGCGGAGATCGCCGCGCAGCGCGACGCCAGGGTGCCGCTGCGCCACCGCATGGGCACCGCCTGGGACGTGGCCAACGCCGCGCTGTTCCTGGCGTCCGACGAGGCGAATTTCATCACCGGGGTCGCGCTTCCGGTCGACGGCGGCGCCCTGGTGCGGATCGGATAATCCTGATCCCCTCCCCGCAGGGGAGGGATCAGAGCTTCGCGTAATCGATCGGCTTCGTCCGGTCGAGCGTGCGGTGAACCGGCGGCAGCGGGTATTTGAGCCCGGTCGCGCAATTGAACAGCAGCGCGCGCTCGTCGCGGCGAATGCGACCGTCGGCGAGCGCCGCCTTGTAGGCCGCATAGGTCGCGGCGCCCTCCGGGCACAGCAGAAATCCCTCCTCGCGCGCCGCTTCCTCGAGCGCCGCCGTGATCGCCGCATCGTCGACCGCGATGGCGAACCCGCCGCTCTCGCGCACCGCGCGCAGGATCAAAAAGTCCCCGATCGCCTGCGGCACGCGAATCCCGGAGGCGATCGTATGCGCGTTCTCCCAGCGGGGCGCGTGCTCGGCGCCGGCCTCGAACGCGCGCACCATCGGGGCGCAGCCGGCGGCCTGCACCGCGACCATGCGCGGACGTTTGCGCCCAAGAAAACCGATCGCCTCGAGCTCGGCGAACGCCTTCCACATGCCGATCAGCCCGGTGCCGCCGCCGGTCGGATAGAGAATGACATCGGGCACGTCCCAGCCGAGCTGCTCGGCCAATTCCAGGCCCATCGTCTTCTTGCCCTCGATCCGGTAGGGCTCTTTCAGCGTGGACGCGTCGAACCAGCCGGCCTTCTCGCGCCCCTCGGCGACGATTTTTCCGCAGTCGTCGATCAGGCCGTTGACCCGGTAGACTTTCGCGCCCTGCAGCGCGATCTCGCTGACGTTCACTTCCGGCGTGTCCTCGGGGCAGAACACGGTGGCGCGGATGCCGGCGCGGCTGGCATAGGCGGCGAGCGCCGCCCCGGCGTTGCCGTTGGTCGGCATGGCCATGTGGGTGATGCCGAGCGCCTTGGCCATGGAGACCGCCATGACGAGGCCGCGCGCCTTGAACGAGCCGGTCGGCAGCCGGCCTTCGTCCTTCACCAGCAGCTCGCCGCCGCCGAGCTTCGCCGCGAGCTTGCGCAGCGCGAGGATCGGCGTCATCGCCTCGCCGAGACTGACGATGTGCTCGACTTTTCGCACCGGCAGCAGCTCGCGATAGCGCCACAGATCCGCCGGACGGGCGCGCAGCGCGTCCTTGCTCAGCGCGCGGCCCACGCCGGCAAGATCGTAGCGCACCAGGAGCGGCTTGCCGGCCCGCGACAGGTTGTGGACCGCATCGGCCGGGTAGCGCTCGCCGGTCGCCGCGCATTCGAGATGCGTGACGAACGTCGGCCGCTCGATCGTCAGATTGTCGTCATGGGCCAAGGCGCGGGTCTCATGCGTGATAGTCCGCCGGAACGGTCTCGTCTTTCGCATGCCCCCGCATCGCCTTGAAGAGAGGCGTGAGCGCCACCGCGATGAGAAGATTGAGCACCAGCGTGTAAAGCGCCGTATATCCCGGAAAGCTGAAGCCGGCGATCACGACCGGCCAGATGGAGGTGAAGCTGTATTTGATCGCGATGGCGCTGCCGACCCCGATGCCGGCCGCCCATCCGATCAGCAGCGCCCACGGATCGAGCCAGCGCGTATAGAGGCCGAGGATCACCGGCGGCAGCGTCTGGATGATCCAGATGCCGCCCAGGAGCTGCAGCTGGATGGCATATTGCGGCGGCAGCGCCAGGATGAACACGAGCGCGCCGGCCTTGACGACCAGCGACACCCATTTGGCCATCTGCGATTCTTCCAGGTCGGTGCAGTCGGGGCGCCAGAATTCACGATAGATGTTCCGCGTGAAGAGATTGGCGGCCGCGATCGACATGATCGCCGCGGGAACCAGGGCGCCGATCGCGATCGCCGCCAGGGCCACGCCCGCGAACCACGACGGAAACGCGTACAACATCAGCGCCGGCACCGCGAAATTCGCCTTGAACTGTCGGAAACCGCCGGCGTATTCCGGCAGCTTGTCGACGCCGGCGGCGATCGCCATGAAGCCCAGCAGCGCGAGCAGTCCCAGCAGCAGCGAATACGCCGGAAGCAGCGCCGCGTTGCGGCGGATCGCACGTCCGCTGCTGGCGCTGAGAATCGCGGTGATCGAATGCGGGTAGAGGAACAGCGCCAGCGCCGAGCCGAGCGCGAGCGTCGCATAATTGCTGTAGGCGCCGGTGGTATGGCCCTGCGGCGCCGCGAGCAGCAGCTTCTGCGCGGGCACCGCCGCGAAAATCTGGCTGTATCCGCCGAGCTCGATCGGGATGACGATGATGGCCGCGAACACGGTCACGAAGATCAGCGTGTCCTTGACGATGGCGATCGCCGCCGGAGCCCGCAGCCCGCTCGAATAGGTGAAGGCGGCCAGGATCAGGAAAGCGATGATGAGCGGGGCATCCCCCATCATGCCCTTGCCGCCGATGCCGAGGGCGCCGATCACCACCTGCAGGCCGACGAGCTGCAGCGCGATGTACGGCATGGTCGCCACGATGCCGGTGATCGTGACCGCCAGCGCCAGCCACCGATTGCCGAAGCGCCCGCGCACGAAATCGGCGAGCGTGATGTAGCCGTGCTTGTGCGACACGTGCCACAGCCGCGGGAACACCACGAACAGGATCGGATAGACCAGGATGGTGTAGGGGACCGCGAAGAACGCGATCGCGCCGGCCCCGAAGGCGAGCGCCGGAACCGCCACGAAGGTGTATGCGGTGTAGAGGTCCCCGCCCACCAGGAACCAGGTGATCAGGTCGAGATCGCCCTTGCGCCATCGGGCGGCGACGAATCCCAGCCAGGTAACGAAGCCGAACAGCAGCACGAAGACGATCAGCGCCACCCAATTCACTTCACGCACGGCTCCCCCCAGAATTTCGGATTTTCAGTGCCGACGGTCAGCGCCGTTCGGTCATGAAATAAACCAACGCAGCGAGCGCCGCGCCGATCAGCACCCACAGTAGCTGGTACCAGTAGAAGAACGGAATGCCGGGGCGGTCGGCCACGATCTGCACCTCGCCGGTGCGCGGGCTCGTGAAGGTGATTTCCGCGTCCGTGATCGGGCGCGGGAGCGTGTCGAGCGGACCGCCGGGCGAACTCAGCGTCCAGTCCCGCCCCGGCCGCAGCAGCTTGTCGTCGAGCCAGACCTCGACCCACCGGCGGTAGTTCGCGCCGGGCTTGAACAGCGGAAGCCCCACCTTGAGCGGTCCGGTCTCATTCTGCACCGTGTAGGTGGTGAGCCGCGGGTAATTCGCCGGCGGACGCTGTCGGCCGAAGTCCAGGTATGGTTCGGAGGAATTGTAGAACGGCACCCAGAGCACGGCGACGAATGGAATCAGCAGCAGCAGATACCACCAGTTCCAATCGCGATGCTGCTCTGGGTCCACGATTTCCGTCATGCGGATCTCCCCGGCCCCGGGCGGCACATGTCCGCAAGTTTAAAAGCACAGGCGTTGCCGCGCCGCAATCGCAATTCGGGAGCGCCGGCGCGGCGTGCGTCCGAGCGCTGCCCCGGCCGGCTGGGGAAAACGGGAGCAACCCAAAATCTAGCGCTCTTCGCCGGAGGTCGCCTCCCCTGATCCGATGGCGTTTTCTCGCAGACCGATCGCGTTGAAAACCGCCTTCTGCTCCGCGCCGAGCAAATCGTAGAAATGCTGCATCGCCGGGCGAATGGTCTTCACCGCCCGGGCCATCGCATCGAGCCGCTTGTCCAAGATATCGAGCCGGGCGAGCGGGGTGGCCGGTATGCCCTTGGGGCAAGCAGACCGCAGCGTCTCGATGGCCCTGGCGGAAGCCTCCCTCAAATCGTCCAGTGCGCTGCGCTGGGACTCGGTTGGATGCACGGCCCGTTCGATCCGCCTGGCCGATTGCTGCGACAGAGCCGCTCCGTGATCGCTATTGCAGAAATCCGTCTTGTAACTTCGCCGTTCGCCCTCGCGCCCGGTGCCGGTTTCTCGCTGCGGCGCGTTGCCCGCGTATCCGATGGCGTTGAAGCGGGCCTTTTGCTCGTCGCGCAAGGAATCGTAGAAGCTCTCGAGGGCCGGGCGCACGAGGTCGACCGCCCGCAGCATGGCATCGAGACGCTTTGCCATGGCATCGAGCCGCGCAAGCGGAGTTGCAACGGCATCGATCGGGCAGGCTGCGTGCAGCACCTCGACGGCATTGGCCGAGGCAGTCTTGAGCTGGAGGAGCGCTGATTGCTGCGCCTGCGTCGGCGCCACCGTCTGCTCGATTCGCTCGATCGGCCAATCGGTGAGGCCAGGCGTGCGATCGCCGCAGAACTGCGCGATCTCGTGCGCCTGCCCTGCGGGCGTGCCGGCTCGGCCGTGGGTCAGCCGCGGCGGACCACCGGGCACTCCGATGCTCCCGACCGAATCGCCATAGGGCCAAACGATGCTGTTGTAGACATCGGCGTAGGCATAGGCCCAGAAAGTCTGGTCGAAGTCGTAGGGCCAGAACGTGTAATCGAAGATGTCGTCGTAGGCATGCGGCCAGAACAGCGGCCCGGACCATCCGGTGAATCCGCCGTGGTACCGAGGCCGGACGTAGGCGGGACCGGCGAGTGGGCCGCGCAACTCCGGTGCATCGCGTCGAACGGTCTTCGCCAGGGCAGCAGATTTGCGGCTGTGGACGGTTCGGGCGGTCGTGGGACCATGACCGCGGAGCGATCCCGCAGATGAACGGCCGGCGAGACGATTTGCGTGAAATGTCGGGCGCGAAAGAGACGGGCTGGTAACGCGCCCGGCCGCTGACGAATGCGCGCCGGCGCCGGCCCTGGGCAAACTGCCGCGGGGCCCGCCCATATGCGGGGAATAGCCGACAGCGCGCGGCGCCGCTGCGCCGTGGTGCGCCGTCGCGGCTCCGAAACGCGCTGCGGCCGGCGCAACGTGCGTTGCGCCGATCAAAGCAACCGCGGCCACAAACGGCAGGGCTGCATCGCGAGCGCCGATCTTCCACATGCGCGCTGCCCTAACGGGGTCGCAAGGCTAACTCGCGATCGACCTTTTTGTTCGCCGCGCACCACACGACGTGGGATCGGAGATTGCGAACCGGCGACCAGGTGTCATCGCGAAGCGATGGCGTTCGCCGGGGCGCGGGACCGTCAGCTCGGGATCCGGCCGGACTTCCTTCGTTCGCAGCCGGACGAAACTTCCCTGCCGCCTGATCAATCGCACACCTAGATCCGGCGCCAATGCCAGCCCCATGGGGTCCATACCCGCCTGACCACGACGCACTCGTCGCCGAACGCGAACGGCGTGCCGATGAAGGCGAAATGCCGGTGGTGCCGAAAGAAGAATGCGTGGTGGCGGGACGCGAAGCGGTTGTGGAGTGCGAAATTGTGGTGCGGATGACCCCAGCCACCCCCCGGGTGACTGCCGCCCCAATGACCGTGCATCGCCAGCGCGCCAGTCGCGGTGGCGGTGCTCAGGGCTGCGAGTGCAGCCGACGTGACGATGAGCTTGCGGAGCATCGCGTACCTCCCTTCTGGGATCCAGTTGCGGATCGATAGCCGTGACACGCCGCAAGAATGCGCGATCGCGGCTGAACCAGAACTGAGGCGTGCATTTAGCGGAGGTTAAGCAACATGAACCGTTTGGAGAATTCCTGCTTATTCCCGCGCGGCTGGCGGCGCGAAGTTCACAATTTCGCGATTGCACTCGAGCCGCGTCCGCGGCTTGCCGACGCAACCGAGCGACCACTGGTTCGTTACAGTGCTACGGCAGATTTGCGCTCTTAAAGGGATGGGTCTTTGGAGCCAATCGGCACTGGCACATCTGACAAGATTGCACGGATCGGGACGGGAACGCGTGGAGGAGACGATGAGACGTACTGCGGCTTGCCTGCTGATCTGCGGCCTTGCAACCATCCTCGCCGGGAACGCGCTCGCCCAGGAGATCGATTGGAAGAAGGTCGACGCCGCTCTCGGGCGGACCGGAGCGGCGATGCCGGGAGGCGTTCAGCGCTACGCCTTGCCGCGTTCCGATCTGAACGTCGCCGTCGACGGCGTGGCGATCAAGCCGGCGCTCGCATTGGGCGGCTGGGTCGCGTTCGAGCCGGCACACGGCGGCGCGATGGTGATGGGCGACGTCGTGCTGACCGAGACCGAGATCAAGCCCGTCATGACCAAGCTGCTCGAAGGCGGCTTGGAAATCACGGCGCTGCACAACCACCTGCTGCGCGCCAATCCGGCGACCTTTTACATGCATGTCGGCGGTCACGGCGATCCGGTGAAAATGGCCGAGACGATCCGGGCGGCGCTGGCGCTCAGCAAGACGCCGGCCGAATCCGGCCAGGCCGCGCCCGCGCCCGCCATGGCACTCGACCTTTCGACCGCGCCGCTCGACGAGATCCTGGGGGTCAAGGGCAGAGCCACCGGAGGAGTCTATCAGTTCAGCGTGCCGCGTCGCGATCCGATCACCGAGAATGGGATGAATGTTCCGGGAGCGATGGGATCGGCGAATGCCGTCAATTTCCAGCCGACCGGCCAGGGCAAGGCGGCGATCACCGGCGATTTCGTGGTCACGGCCGACGAGGTCAATCCGCTGATCCGTGCCTTGCGGGCCGGTGCAATCGAGGTCACCGCGATCCACAGTCACATGCTCGACGAGCAGCCGCGACTGTTCTTCGTGCATTTCTGGGCGAATGACGATGCGGTGAAGCTCGCAAGGGGCATTCGGGCGGCACTCGACAAGACCGCAATCGCCAAGAGCTAGCGCTTCGCAGCGTGCTCAGGATGCCATCGCGCCAGGAACATAACTGCATGCGCGACGTTTCCATGGTGCCGGGCGACGTTCCCCCAAGGCTTCTTCCCCCACCCGGTCGCTCGGTATGACCCCGGTCGGATGCCGTGTGCCGACCGGGGTTTCACGTCTTGAGCCGAGCTTCGGCGGGCACCCGTCGAGACGCAGACAAGACCGCGATCCCGGCGAAAAAGCTTGTGTTGCCACGGCACGGCGCTCGCCCGTTAACGCGCAATTAACGACATCTAGCGAGCATCAACGAGCAGTCCCCAATTTGTAGAAAATTTGGGGAACTTTCCTCTCCATCTTGCTTTGCTGAGCGAGAGGGGGTCCGCGTTCCATGGACATTGTGATCGTCGAGGACGAAATTCTGCTTGGCCTGTTGCTGGCCGACGCGCTCACCGATGTCGGTCATCGGGTGCTGGGGCCGGCAAGCTGCCGAGCCGAAGCGCTCGGGCTCGTTTCCGACCGAACTCCGCACCTGGCGTTGGTCGACATCGAGCTTCGCGACGGCGAGAGCGGCATCGAGCTTGCGGCGGAGCTGCGGCGGCACGGCGTGGCTTGCGTGTTCACGACGGGACAGCCTGTCGGAGCGCGCGCGCATCGCGAGCTGGCGCTGGGGCTCGTCGAAAAACCGTACAACCCGACGACGATCCTCGAGGTCGTGCGTTATTTCGAGGCGCTTCATGCCGGGGAGCGGCCGGCAGGCGTGCCTCGGGGGCTGGAGCTGTTCGGTCCAGACGCCTTGCCGGTTTCGCTCGGCCTCCTCGACACCTCGGCGCCTGCGGTGGTCCCCTGCGCAGGCTCGGGGGCCCCTGGTGCCGCGCCTTCGGCGGCAGCCATTTCGGCCTCGCTCCCGGCGCAATCGGAGCAACGCCTTGGCGACGCCGGCGTTCTTGAAGCCTTAACGGGGTAGGCCCATATTGGGATGGTCGGGGTGCCCATCGGGGCCCCGGCAAAGTCGCTGATCAAGGACTTTGCAACCATGTCCCGAGTGCCGTCGCTTTCAAGCCCGTTTCTGCTCGGCTTCGACGAGATCGAGCGAGCGCTCGACCGCGTCAGCAAGGCTGCCGACGGCTATCCTCCGTACAATATCGAGCGGCTGCCGCGCGAAGGCGGCAACCCCGAGCGGCTCCGGATCACCTTGGCGGTGGCCGGATTTACCCGGGACCAGCTCGACGTGAGCATCGAGGAAAGCCAGCTCGTCATCCGCGGGCGTCAGCAGGACGACAAGGCCCGGCAATATCTCCATCGCGGCATCGCGGCGCGGCAGTTCCAGCGGACTTTCGTGCTGGCCGACGGAATGGAGGTGCTGGGTGCCGACCTGAACAACGGCTTGCTGGCGATCGATCTCGCGCGTCCGGAACCCGAACGCCTGGTGAAGACGATCGCCATCACCCAGCATGAGTGACGGAATTTGAGGACTCGACAGACAAGGAGTCGAGGGCCATGACACGCACCATCTCCCCCGAAGCGCTGGCCGCCATCGGCGGCGGCAAGATCGCCTACGTCAAGGCGATCCGCTCCGAGGATCTCAACACGCTCTTCCCGCAGGCGCCCCAGCTCGCCCCGGGCTTGCAATTGTTCGCCCTGCATGCCGCCGACGGCACCCCGATCATGGTGGCCGACACCCGCGAGGCGGCGCTCGCGAACGCCTGGGACAATCAGCTCGAAACCGTCAGCGTGCACTGACCGACCCGCCGAGCGGATCGCCGCGAAGGCGGGCGATCCGCTCGCCACTCCCACCGGTAACGACAGCGAGTTCCAGGGTTACTGGGTGCCCCGCATGCGCGGGGCATGACATCGCCCGCGCTACGCCGCCTGCGTGGGCGGCAGGGTTAGCACCGCGTAAAGCGCCTCGGCGTCGCGGGATTCCCGCAGCTTGCGCGCGATGTCGGGGTCGCGCAGCAGCCGCGCGATGCGTGCGAGCGCCTTCAAATGGTCGGCGCCGGCGCTTTCCGGCGCCAGCAGCACGAAGACCAGATCCACCGGCTGGCCGTCGAGCGCCTCGAAATCGACCGGCCGATCGAGCCTTGCGAACAGCCCGAACAACTTGTCGAGCCTGACGAGCTTGCCGTGCGGAATGGCGATCCCGTGGCCGATTCCGGTCGAGCCCAGCTTCTCGCGCTGCAGCAGGGTCTCGAAAATGCCGCGCTCGCTCTGCCCGGTCAGCTTCGCGGCCCTCGCGGCAAGCTCCTGGATCGCCTGCTTCTTGCTGTTGACCTTCAACGCCGGAAGGATTGCGTTCGGCGCGACGAGATCGTTGAGCGGCATGGAACCCGGTCCGGAGATCGGCAAAACTTGCGGAGGCTGTTGGGCAAAGGCGGCGGAACATAGGGACCGACCGCCACCCCGTCAATGGCCGCCGGCCACGTTCATGACCGGCGGGTCCATCCAGCCGATATGGCCATCCGGCCGGCGGTAAACCAGGTTGATGCGGCCGCGCCCGGCATGGCGGAACACCAGGACCGCGCCGGTCACGATCGCCGGCCGCAGGGCCGCTCATGGCGCCGCGCCGGTCGAAACCTGCTTGTCGCGGCGGCGCTGCACCGAGGAGGGGATCCGCATCGCGTCGCGATATTTCGCCACGGTCCGGCGCGCGATGTCGATGCCCGCCGCGCGCAATCTCTCGACGATGGTGTCGTCCGACAGGACGTCGTCCGGCCGCTCGGCGTCGATCAGGTGCTTGATCCGGTGGCGGACCGCCTCGGCGGAATGCGCCTCCCCGCCGTCGGCCGCGGCGATCGCCGAGGTGAAGAAATATTTGAGCTCGAAGATGCCGCGGGTGGTCGCCATGTACTTGTTGGCAGTCACCCGCGAGACCGTGGATTCATGCATGCCGATCGCGTCCGCCACCGTCTTGAGATTGAGCGGCCGCAGATGCTGCACGCCGCGGACGAAGAAGCCGTCCTGCTGGCGAACGATCTCGGTCGCCACCTTGAGGATGGTGCGGGCGCGCTGGTCGAGCGCGCGGATCAGCCAGGACGCCGTCTGCAGGCAATCGGCCAGATAGGCCTTCTCGGAATCGTTGCGCGCACCGCCGGCGACCTCGGCGTAATAGGTCTGGTTCACCAGAACCTTCGGCAGGGTGTCGGAATTGAGCTCCACCGTCCAGCCGCCGTCGGCGCCCGCGCGCACGAACACGTCGGGGACGATCGGTTGCACCAGGGTGGACCCGAAGGCGAGACCCGGCTTCGGGTTGAGCCGGCGGATCTCGGCGATCATTTCGCTCAAATCTTCCTCGTCGACCCCGCAGATTCTGCGCAGCGCCGCGAGGTCCCGCTTCGCGACGAGATCGAGGTGAGCCACCAGCGCCTGCATGGCCGGATCGAAACGATCGCGCTCGCGCAGCTGCAGCGCCACGCATTCGGTGAGGTTGCGCGCGCACACGCCGGGCGGATCGAAGTTTTGCAGAATCGCCAACACGGTTTCGATCTCGGCGGGCGGTGCGCCCAGCCTCTCGGCGACCGAGGCAAGCTCGCCGGCGAGGTAGCCGGCCTCGTCCACCAGATCGATCAAATATTGACCGATCATGCGGCGCGCCGGGTCGGCAACGGCGAGCGTGAGCTGCTCCGCGAGATGGTCGGCAAGCGTGGTTTCGGCCGAGACGAAGGCCTCGAGATTGTAATCGGCGTCCTCGCGCCCGCCGCCGCCCACGCGAGCCCATTCGGAATAACCCGCGGGTAAATCGCCCCCGGGCCGCGCTGGCGCTTCGCCCGAATCCTCGGGAAAAACGTTGTCGAGACGGGTTCCCAGCTGGTCTTCGATCGCGGTGCGGCTGGTCGCCAGATCCTCGCCCACCCAATCGGCGGCGGACGCTTCCGCGGCCGGCATCGGTTCCCCTTCCGCCGGTTGCGGATTGGCGTCGCCCGGCTCCGACTCGCCCGCGCGCTCCAACAGCGGATTGCGCTCGAGCTCGCCCTCGACGTAAGCGGAAAGATCGAGGTTGGAGAGCTGCAGCAGCTTGATGGCCTGCATCAGCTGCGGCGTCATCACCAGCGCCTGGCTCTGGCGGAATTCGAGCTTTTGCGTCAGTGCCATGGTTCGTAGCGATCGATCTCTTCCGCCGGTTTCGGCAGGCGTCGGACAAGATTAACACCAAGGTTCCGGCGCGTCGTTACCATCTCGCCGATCCGCTCGCCGGAATGCCAGGGGCCCCCTAATCGGCCGCCGGTGCGCGGTCCAAGGCTCGCGCTCAGAGACGGAATTCCTCGCCCAGATACAGCCGCCGCACCTCGGGGTTGGTGACGATCTCCTCGCCGCGCCCTTCCATCAGCACCTGGCCGGAATAGATGATGTAGGCCCGGTCGGTCAGTCCCAGCGTCTCGCGAACATTGTGATCGGTGATGAGAACGCCGATGCCGCGCTGGGTGAGATGGCGGACCAGCGCCTGAATGTCTCCGACCGCGATCGGATCGATGCCGGCGAACGGCTCGTCTAGCAGCATGTAGGCGGGACGGGTCGCCAGCGAGCGTGCGATCTCGACGCGCCGGCGCTCGCCGCCGGATAGCGCGATCGAGGGCGTCTTGCGCACCCGCGCGATGTTGAATTCTTCGAGCAGCGCGTCGAGCTCCCGCTGCCGCTTGCGCCGATCCGGCTCGACCACTTCGAGCACCGCACGGATGTTGTCCTCGACGTTGAGCCCGCGAAAGATCGAAGCTTCCTGCGGCAAATAGCCGATGCCGAGCCGCGCGCGCTGATACATCGGCAATTTGGTGATGTCGTAGCCGTCGAGCTCGATGCGGCCGCGGTCGGCCTTGATCAGGCCGGTGATCATGTAGAACACCGTGGTCTTGCCGGCGCCGTTCGGACCGAGCAGCCCCACCGCTTCGCCCCGGCGCACGTAAAGGCTCGCGCCTTTGACCACCTTGCGCCCGCCGAAACTCTTCTCCACCCCGTGCACGGCAAGATAATCGGTCGCTGGCCGGCGCTCGCCGTTGCCCGATTGCCGTCGCCGCGGTTTGGGGAGCGAGATCGAAGTGTCGGCGTGGCGCTCCAACATCGGCGCCTTCACGGGCCGCAGGTCCATGCGCCAGTCATCGTGCCGGGTTGGGCGCGGGCGCGCGGGCGCGCGAGCACCCTTCAGCCACGCGAAAATATCATCGAGCACATCAGCCTCAAGTCTGTCTTCGGGCGGGTGTAGTCGCTTGGGCGGCGGCGTGCAATGCCGGCCCGCGCGAAGCGTCAATTGAACCGCAGCGGCCCCGGCGCCGCGGGCTTGGGCGGTTCTTTCTCGCCGGGAGCCCGGATGTCGTGCTGGCTGTGCGGCAGGAACAATCCCTGAACCCGGCCGCCCTCCACGCGCGAGACGCCGCTCGTCAGATCGACGATGAGCCGCTCGCCCCGCAGCACGTTTTGGCCTTGGGTCACGACGACATTGCCGATGAGCGTCACTGTGTTGGTCTTCATGTCGAAGACGCCGTTGCTTCCGGTGGCGGTCTGGTCCTTCTGCTTGACGGTGACGCCGCCCTTGGCTTCGAGCCGCCGGATCTGCTGCTGGCCGCCCGGGCCCGGCTGCGCGGCCTTCAGCGTCGCCGAGCGGGAATTGTCCTCGTAATAGACGACCAGCGTCTTGCAGCTCAGCGTGGTGTCGCCCTGGCTCAGGTGCACGTCGCCGGAGAACGTCGCGACCTTGTCCTTGTCGCGCACTTCGAGGCTCGCCGAATCGATCTTCACGGGCTGGTCGCGGTTCTGCGAAAACCCTTGCAGCGCGTTGGGGACGCCGGTCTGCGCCGGCGCCGCGGTTTGCGCGGTTTGCGCCGGCGCGCCCGCCGCCATCGCCAGCAGGAACGCGAATTGCGGCAGCAAACCGCGGCAGCCAAGGACGCCGCGGTTCATGGCGAGGAAGCTCCGACGCTTCCCGTCACGGCGTCGCGGTTGAGATTGAGGATCATGGCCACGCCGCCGGAAAACCGCACCAGCGCTCCCGATTCCGCGACTTCGAGCCGCCGGGCGTTGAGGACCCCGTTGAGCAGCTTCACTTCGACCGGCTGGTCCGAGACGATCTGGCCGCTGCGCATGTCGATCAGCGCGTCGGTCAGCCGCGCTTCATAGCCGCTGGAGGATTTCAGCAAGATGCTCTGTCCGAGCCGCACCTGCTCCGCCTTGGTGTTGTAGAGCCCGCTCGCGGCGCTCATCTCGACGAACGCATCGTTTTGCAGCTCGACCTTGGCGGCGATGCCCTTGAGCTCGACGTTTTCCGGGTGGATCAGATCCTGGTCGGCCGATTGCGCGGAAAGCTCATAGGCGCGCGCGTCGCGGGTGTAGCCGGCAATGCGCGGCAGCTCCATGGTGATTTTCGTGCCCGAGATCGTCAGCGTGCCGGCCGCATTGGGCAGCTTGGCGACGATCCGCAGCGGATTGAACCAGGTCGCCGCCGCAAACCCGAGGACGAGGAGCACGACCAGGATCGGGATCGCGATCCGCAGCAGGCGCACCCGGCGGCTGTGGCGCCTGGCGATGCGGAACGCGTGCGAAAGATCGGAACGGCTCGATGCCGTCCAACCCTCGCTTCGCTCGGCTGCAGTCGCGGTGGTCAGGCGCTTTGCCCCCTCTATGCAAGCGCGGAATCAGGCCCGCCGATCATACGCCGCCGCACCGGCAGGGCAAAATGGCCAGGGAATGTGGCCCCGCCGGGGCACGCGGTTAAGCCTCGGATGCGGCTCACGAATGCGCGAAAATGTCGTCCGCGGCCCAGCCGGCGAGATCCAGCCGCGCCCGATCGGGCAGGAACCGGAAGCAGGCCGCGGCGAGCTCGGCCCGGCCCTCGCGCGCGAGCAGAACGTCGAGCTTGTCTTTGAGCGCATGAAGGTGCAGCACGTCGGCGGCCGCATAGGCCACTTGCGCCTCGGTGAGCTGCGCGGCGCCCCAATCGGAGAGCTGCTGCTGTTTCGAGAGATCGATGCCCAGCATCTCGCGCACGAGATCTTTGAGGCCGTGCTTGTCCGTATAGGTCCGCGCCAGCCGCGACGCGATCTTGGTGCAATAGAGCGGGGTCGCCATGACGCCGAACGCGCCATAGAGCGCCGCGATGTCGAAGCGGGCGAAATGGAAGATCTTCAGCACGGCCGGATCGGCCAGGAGCCGCTTGAGATTGGGCGCGTCACGGCCGGTCGCCGGGATCTGCACGACGTCGGCGCTGCCGTCGCCCGGCGAGAGCTGGACGACACAGAGCCGGTCGCGGTGCGGGTCGAGCCCCATGGTTTCGGTGTCGATCGCGACCGCGCCGCGATAGCGCGACAGGTCGGGCAAATCCCCGCGGTGCAGCCGTACGGTCATGTCGCGCTTTATACTTGATATTTCTTGCAAATTCCAAAACAGCTCACGCGAGGGGAAATCATTGCAGATCGAAGAGGCTCCTGGCCTTTGAAAGAGCTCGCATGCACTCGGCGCGTTTGCCTTGCGCATCCACCGCCTTGGCGCGCGCCAGAGCTCGGTCGAACGTCTCCTGCGCCTGCTCCTCTGCTTGCTTCACGGATTTTCTGGTTGGTTGGCGGCTAAGCTTGGCGCCAAGGCTTTCGCGCGCGGTCGGCCCCGCATCCGGGTTCTTTCCGGACGCCCGGACGGATTGCTCGAAAGCTGCGATTTGTTTGGTGCAAGGCCCCGCTTCGGCCGCCACGACGCCCAAACCCAAAATCGCAACGATGATCGACGCTGCTGAAATCCGCGAGTTCATGTCGCCCCTCGCTCGGCCCGCTGCCGCGCTTCAGAGTGTCGCCTGGTGCCCAGGAGAGGACTCGAACCTCCACGGCTTTCACCACTGGTACCTGAAACCAGCGCGTCTACCAATTCCGCCACCTGGGCACAGAGGCTTGGGCCTCGCGCGACACATAAGTGTCCGGGATTCGCCTTGTCAACGCGCCCGCTCCGTCAAGTCCGCGCGGGCCGGCCAGGCTTGGGCTGCCGGGGGTCCGCCGCCCTGTACAGGCCGGGAACGATCCTGTATTCGGCGCGGGCATCGACCGGCGCGGCGCCTTGGGCTCGACGCGCCCGAAAGGGAACGGCCGTGCACCACGTCGATATGCTGGTCACCGTGTTCGGCGGCTCGGGATTCCTGGGCCGGCACGTGGTCCGGGCGCTGGCGAAAAGCCGTTATCGCATCCGCGTCGCGGTGCGCCGACCCGAGCTCACGGGCCATCTGCAGCCGCTCGGCCGGGTCGGCCAGATCCATGCGGTGCAGGCCAATGTGCGCGACAAGGCCTCGGTCGAGGCCGCCGTGCGCGACGCCGACATCGTCATCAACCTCGTCGGCATCCTGTTCGAGCGCTCCCGCCAGCGCTTCGCTGCCGTCCATGCCGCGGGCGCCGGCACGATCGCCGGGGCGGCGGCGCACGTCGGCGCGCGCATGATCCACGTCTCCGCGATCGGCGCCGACAAGGCTTCGCGCTCGCGCTATGCGCGCACCAAAGCCGAAGGCGAGGAAGCGGTGCTCGCCGCCGTGCCGAGTGCGACCATTTTCCGGCCCTCGATCGTGTTCGGGCCGGAGGACGATTTCTTCAACCGGTTCGCCGCGATGGCGCGGATCTCGCCGGTGCTGCCGCTGATCGGCGGCGGGCGCACGAAATTCCAGCCGGTGTTCGCGGGCGATGTCGGCACCGCGATCGCCAAGGCGGCCGACGGCGACGCCCGGGCCGCAACGATCTACGAGCTCGGCGGACCGCAGACCAGGACGTTCCGGGAGCTGATGGAATTCGTGCTCGCCACGATCGAGCGCCGCAGGATGTTGGTGCCGGTCCCGTTCCCGATCGCCCGCCTGCAGGCGTTGTTCCTGCAGTTCCTGCCCAAGCCGCTGCTCACGCCCGACCAGGTCGAGCTGCTCAAGCGCGACAATGTGGTGTCGCCGGAAGCCGTCGAGCGGGGCCGGACGCTTCCCGGGCTCGGCATCGATCCGGCCGCATTCGAGGCCATCGTGCCGACCTATCTGTGGCGCTTCCGCAAGACCGGCCAGTTCCGCCGCAGGCCGGCGTAGGGCTCACTACGGTGTTGTCATTCCGGGGCGCGCGCTTCAGCGCGCGAACCCGGAACCCATGAACACCGGCGTGGAGATTGCTTCTATGGTGGCCTTGGGTCCCGGGTTCCCTCGCTACGCTCGGGCCCCGGGACGACAGGCTCTTGGTCGAATCAGCCGAACAGCCCGAGCGCCACGAGCCCGAGCGCCCCGACGACGATCCGCTGGAGACGTAGTCGAGCAGCCGCTTCACCACGAACCAGCCGGCGAGGAACGAGGTGATGAAGCCCACGGCGACGACGAACGCGTTGCCGCCGCCCATCTGACCGAGATTCTTGTAAAGGTCGTACGCGAAGGCGCCCATCATGGTCGGGATCGCGAGAAAGAACGAGAATTCGGTGGCAGAGCGCCGGTCGGCGCCGAGCAGCATCGCCGACACGATGGTCGCGCCGGACCGCGATACGCCGGGAATCATGGCGAGGCACTGCGCGAACCCGATCGTGAGATACATCGGCAGCGAGAATTTCGTCGCGTCCTTGTAGCGCGGCGCCAGCGGCATGCGGTCGACCCACATCAGGATGACGCCGCCGATGATGAACGCGATGCACACGATCCAGACGTTGAACAACACCTCCTTGATGATCCGATACGCCAAGGCACCGATCACCGCCGCCGGCAGGAACGCAATGAGCACGCCGATCGTGAACCGCCGCGCGTCCGGATCGCTCGGCAGCGCGAGCGCGATCTTCCACAGCCGGACGAAATAGATGGTCACCAGCGCCAGGATGGCGCCGAGCTGGATCAGCACCGCAAAGCTCTTGCCGAAGGTTTCGTCGCCGAAGCCGAAGAAATGCTGGACCAGCAGCAGATGCCCGGTCGAGGATACCGGAACGAACTCGGTCAGCCCCTCGACAATGCCGAGGATCGTCGCGGTGAACACATCGAGCAGCATGGGGTTGGCACTCCGGGCGAGCACGAAGCGGCGGGAAAAACGCGGCGGGTGGCCGCCGCCGCCTTGTGGCGCAAAGCGCGGCCAGGAGCAATGCCGGTTGCTCGCTGCCCATGGCTTTCCTATAGGGATAAGCCGTGACGCACCCGATTCCCTCCCGCGACGACGGCGCAGCCGCACCCGAGGCGCCGGCACTCACGCTGTTCCATCATCTGTTCTGCCCGCACTCGCGGTTCGTGCGTATCGTGCTCGGCGAATACGGCATGCAGGCGCGACTGGTCGAGGAACGCGTGTGGGAACGCCGGGAGGCTTTTCTCGTGCTCAACCCGGCCGGCACCACGCCGGTGCTGGTCGAAGAGGGCCACCCGGCGGTTCCCGGCTCGCAAATCATCGCCGAATATCTCGACGAGACCCGCGGGGCGGAGCTGCGCGAGCACCGGCTGCTGCCGCCGGACACGCGCGAGCGCGTGGAAGTCCGCCGCCTGACCGACTGGTTCCACGGCAAATTCTTCGAGGAGGTGAGCTCGATCCTGGCCGCCGAGAAGGTGTTCAAGCGCTACATGACGCGCGATCAGGGCGGCGGCCCGCCGGATGCGCAGTTGATCCGGGTTGCGCGCAGCAATATCCGCTACCATCTGGCCTATCTGGGGTGGCTGACCCGCGCCCGGCACTGGCTCGCGGGCGACCGGATGAGCTATGCGGATCTGGCGGCGGCCGCGCATCTGTCCTGCGCCGATTATCTGGGTGACGTGCCCTGGAGCGAAGACGAAAGCGCGAAGAATTGGTACGCACGGGTGAAATCGCGGCCGTCGTTCCGGCCGATCCTGGCCGACCGGATGCCCGGGACGCCGCCCGCGCCGAGCTACGCCAATCTCGATTTTTGAGCGATCCGGCCGAGCGCAGGCGGGCGATCCGCGAGCTTGCCCGCGCGCACGGCTTCGACGTCGCCGGTATCGTGCGGCCCGACGCGATCGCCGGGGCCGAGACGCGGCTTGCGCGATTCCTCGCCGAGGGTTTGCACGGCGACATGGCCTGGATGGAGACGACAGCCGAGCGGCGCGGCGACCCGCGCGCGCTGTGGCCCGAGGTGCGCTCCATCATCATGCTCGGGCTCAACTACGGCCCGGAGGGAGACCCGCTGGCGATCCTGCAAGCGCGGGGAAGGGGCGCGATCTCGGCCTATGCGCAGGGCGAGGATTACCACGAGGTCATCAAATCCAAGCTCGAGCGCATTGCCCGCACGCTGGTCGAGACCGCCGGCGGCGAAGCCAAAGTGTTCGTCGACACCGCCGCCGTGATGGAAAAGCCGCTCGCCGCCGCCGCGGGGCTCGGCTGGCAGGGCAAGCATACCAACCTCGTCTCGCTCGAGTTCGGCTCGTGGCTGTTTCTCGGCGCCGTCTTCACCACGCTCGACGTCGAGCCGGATGCGCCCGAATCCGATCATTGCGGCAGCTGCCGTGCCTGCCTCGATGTTTGTCCGACCGCGGCGTTTCCGGCGCCGTACCGGCTCGATGCGCGGCGCTGCATTTCCTACCTGACCATCGAGCACAAAGGGCCGATCCCGCGCGAGCTGCGTCCCCTCATGGGCAACCGCATCTTCGGCTGCGACGATTGCCTCGCGGTGTGTCCCTGGAACAAATTTGCCAAAACCGGGCGCGAGGCCAAGCTCGCCGCCCGGGAAGCATTGCGCGCGCCGCGGCTCGACGACCTCGCGCGGCTCGACGATTCGGCGTTCCGCGCGCTGTTCGCCAAATCGCCGGTGAAGCGCACCGGCCGCATCCGCTTCGTGCGCAACGTGCTGATCGCGATCGGCAATTCCGGCGACCCCGCGCTTGCCGCGGAAGCCGAGATTTTGCTCGACGACGCGGCGCCGCTGGTGCGCGGAGCCGCGGTGTGGGCGCTTTCGCGGCTGGCGCCGGCGCGGCTCTGCGCGCTTGCGGCGCAGCGGCGCGAGGCGGAAAAGGACGGCAGCGTCCAGGCGGAATGGGCGGCCGCGCTCGACGGGGACACTAGTCCGTAATCGGCATTCAGGCGGATCAAAACTCCTCCACGACCGCGATCAGCCGCTCGATGTCCTCGGGCCGGGAGAGGCGGTGATCGCCGTCCTTGACCAGCGTGAGCACCACGTCGTCCTGCGCCAAGTGCGACACCAGCTCGACCGCATGGTCCCACGGCACGTCGGGATCCTCGACGCCCTGCAGGATGCGAACCGGGCATCCGGTCTCGATCATGCCGCCGAGCAGCAGATGCGCGCGCCCTTCCTCGATCAGGGCGCGGGTGATCACATAGGGCTCCGACGAATATTGCGAGGGCCGGGCGAAAAAACCTTGCTCGAGGATCGCGCGCCTGAGCTCTGGCGGGAACTTTTGCCACATCAGCACTTCGGTGAAATCGATTGCGGGCGCGATCAGCACCAGGCCGGCGACCGAGGCCGCGGGCGCCGCCGCGGCGCGTTGCCTGCGCTCGCGCGCCATCAGCAGCGCAAGCCAGCCCCCCATCGAGGAGCCGATCAGCACTTGCGGCCCCCGGCAGAACGCATCGAACACCGCAAGGCCTTCCTCGACCCAGCGGCCGATGGTGCCTTGCGTGAAATCCCCGCCCGACTCGCCGTGGCCGGAATAGTCGAACCGCACGCAGGCGCGCCCGTGCTCGCTCGCCCAGCGGGCGAGCGCCTGGGCTTTGGTCCCGCGCATGTCGGACTTGAAGCCGCTGAGCCAGAATAGACCGGGCGGGGCGCCCGCTTGGACCCGCACGGCAATGCGGCGGGCCGCAGAATCGGTGCCAACGTCCAGGTATTTCGGGTCATTATCGCTCATCTGGTCGCCTGTCGGTCCGATCCTCGGGATGTCGCCCCCTGCACACCCGGCAATGCATCCGAGGCGCGTCACGGAATTCATTCGCCGCAAGCGCGCGCCCAATGCAAGCGCCCCGCGGCTGCCGCGGGCCGTCCGGCAGGGTGTGGCGCCGCCTCGGGAACGACGTTGACTTCTGCATCGTTTCTCCCGATCTTCTTCGGGCCGCAGCAGCGGGGTGCGGCCGGCGCGCGGATGCGGGCCGGCACCCGCGAAAC
>VAZU01000248.1 GCA_005884745.1 Alphaproteobacteria bacterium | reverse complement strand
CGGGATGGTGATGCCGAGTGTCTTGGCGCTGTTGAGGTTGATCACGAGTTCAAGAACGGTTGGCTGCTCGATGGGGAGATCGGCGGGCTTCGCTCCCTTGAGGATGCGGTCGACGAAATAGGCGACGCGTCGGTAGGACTCGAACAGCCGCGGTCCGTACGTGCAGAGCGCGCCGCTTTCGGCCATCACCGCCCAGCCGGAGATGACGGGCATGCGACGGCTCATGGCGAAGTTGACGATGGTATGCCGGTTCTCGATGACGAACGCATCGGCGAACAACACCAATGCCTGTGGCGGGTCCGCGTCGATGGCGTCGAGCGCGCGGTCCAGCTCACCGCGGTTGGGCGTCGGAAAGAAGGAAATCTCGATGCCGAGCTGCCGTGCCTTGGCCTCGGTATCGGCTTTCTCGAGCTGTTGACCGGGATGCAAGGGATTGGCAATGACAGCGATGCGCTGGAGGTCCGGTGCGATGTCTCGCAGCAGCTCTAGGCGCTTGCTGTTTAGCTGGGCCAACATCAGGCTGATGCCGGTCGCGTTGTAGAGCGGGTGCGCCAGGTCCGTGGCAATGCCCAGGGTGACCGGATCGGCGCTGAATTCGTAGACGGCGGGGGTTGTGCGATGGCCCTTGACGACGCTCGCCGTCGCCGCAGCGTGCGTGACGATGACAGCGACACCCCGCCGCTCCAGTTCCTCGAGCAGCGCAGGAATGCGCTCCGGCGAGTAGTCGGCGAAGAGCAGGTCAATAGTGAGCGTGCGCGGCTCGACATAGCCGTGCGCGGTGAGCCCGTCGCGGAGCGCGGCAAGGAAGTCCGCTGCGGCCGCCTGATCGACGCCGCTGATGAAGCCTATGCGGGCGGGCCCGGTCCCCTGCGCCGCTGCGGCAACGGCCACCCAGGAGCGCAGCATCCCTGCGCCTGCGAGAAGCGCAATGAAGTCCCTCCTTTTCATTCGATCACCTCGTTGGCGCAGGCAATGAGCGCCTCCGGTAACGAAACCCCTAGTGCGTGTGCGGTTTTCACATTCAAAACGAGCAAGGGCAGCGACTCGGTCGCACTGGAATGCAACAGCGGATTCGTGGGATCGGTAAAAAAGCCCCCGTCGGATAGGTTGGCCATACCCGTGCGAGCGATCCAAAAGCGCTGCCAGTTATAGTTTGGCCTTGTGCTTGAGACGGGTACGCCCCTTGGTGGTTGGCTCGCCATACCGGAACCCTACCACATTCGACTGTGGGGCCGCTGTCGCAATCCCGAAAGCTCCTGGTACGGGGTCGCCTCGACTGGCGCAATGCGGACGGATACCGACGACCGATTTCCTCGGGTCTGCCGCTACTGGCACGTTCCCGAAGAGCTGATCAGAGCTGGAAAGGTCCGCTCCCGGGGGGATTCAGTTGCAAAACTCGACGAAGGGCGGCTGGCGCGCAACAATCGAATCGTAGCGAAAAAACTCTTGAATCGATATTGCGCATTAGTCGAGCAGACAAGGTCACCGCGGGCTCGAATCGACAAGATTGACCCCATTCGGACATGCGTCGCGCTGAACGGACGCCTACAGCCTTATAGTCCCCTGACTTTGCTCCGACACCCCACACTGCACTTTATACCGTATAGTACTTCCTGGACCGCATTCGGCGCGGGTCCCGCGACCTTGAGGAGCGCTACATGAGGCGGCGGGAGTTCATCACCCTTCTCGGTGCGACGGCAGCATGGCCGCGCACCGTCACCGCACAGAGCCCGTCCAAGGTCTATCGCGTCGGGTCGCTCAACACCGCAGCGCCGGTTGCCGACAATAGCCCGTTCGGCGCGGCGTTCATCCGCGGCCTCGCTCAGCACGGCTATGCGCTCGATAAAAATTTGACGTTCGAGCGCCGTGGCGCAGAGATGCAGATGGACCGGCTGCCGCGCCTCGTTAATGAATTGGTGACGAGCAAGGTAGATGTCATCGTTGCTTTCGGCTATCCCTCGGCGCTCGCCGCTAAGCAGGGGACGACCCTTCCGGTAGTGTCATTCACAACCGGCGATCCGGTTGGCACTGGATTGGTGGACAGCCTGGCGCGACCGGGCGGCAACATCACGGGCATCTCGGACGTGTCGGCGGAAATTACGCCCAAACGGCTCGAGCTTCTCAAGGAAATGGCTCCCGGGCTGCACCGCGTGGCGATGTTGTGGAATGCAGCCGACCTCGGCATGACGCTGCGTTATCGCGCGGCTGAGGCTGGCGCCAAGGCGATGGGTATCACCGTCCAGCCGCTGGGCGTGCGCGAGCCCGACGATTTCGACCGGGCATTCGCGGCAATGAATAGCGATATGCCGGACGCGATTCTCATGGTCTCCGACGCGCTCACCTCTCTCAACCGCAAGCGCGTTTTTGAGTTCGCCGCAGCGCATCGGCTGCCGGCGATCTATGAGAACGACCTCTACGTCCGCGACGGCGGCTTGATGTCATACGGTCCGGATTTGAACGAAGGCCTCGCACGCGTGGCCGCCCTCGTAGATCGCATTCTGAAAGGGACGAAGCCTGCGGACCTGCCATTCGAGCAGCCGACGCTCTTTCGGTTTGTCCTCAACCTCAAGACCGCCAAAGCGCTCGGCCTCACTGTGCCGCTAACGCTGCAGGCCAGCGCCGACGAGGTGATCGAATGACTATTCCAGTTTCTGTCACCCACCTGCGGTGCCGTGCGTCGACCCGCACTTCGGCTATTGATGCTGTGGACGGCTCCTCCACCGGCACGTAAGTGCCACGACCATGGTCGCCAAGGGGGTGACCTGATTCGGAGGAGCTAGGCCATGCAAGCGGTCACGACAATTGGTCTCGATATCGCAAAATCGGTTTTTCAAGTTCACGGCGTCGACGCCGAAGGGAAAGTGATCATCCGGCGCAAACTGAAGCGCCGTTACGTCGCTGCTTTCTTCCAGAAGCTGCCGCCATGTCTTGTCGGTGTCGAGGCCTGCGCATCCTCGCATCATTGGTCGCGCGAACTCAAGGCGCTCGGTCATACTGTGCGCCTGATGCCGCCGGCCTACGTGAAGCCGTATGTGAAGCGGCAAAAGAACGATGCCGCTGATGCCGAGGCAATCTGCGAAGCGGTGACCAGGGCAAACATGCGATTTGTCGAGACCAAGACGCCCGAGCAGCAGAGCTGTCTGATGCTGCATCGCACACGCCACCTGTTCATCCGCCAGCAGACTGCAGTGATCAATGCGATCCGTGCCCATCTTGCCGAGTTCGGCGTCGTCGCGCCGGTCGGACGCAATGGGGTCGAGGCACTGCTCGATGTTGTCGCCGATTCCAGTGACAAACGCGTACCCGAGATTGCGCGGGCGTGTCTCGTCGCTCTCGGCGCCCACCTGCGGGTGCTGAAGACCCAGATCCTGGAGTTCGACCGGCTGATCATGGCCTGGCACCGATCCAATGAGACGAGCAAGCGGCTCGATGAGATCCCGGGCGTCGGGCCGGCATTGGCCACAGCTCTGGTCGCCAGCGTCGGTGATGCTAGGGCTTTCCGCTCCGGGCGGGATTTTTCGGCTTGGATCGGGCTCGTGCCGAAGCAGAACTCGAGCGGGGGCAAGGAAAAGCTCGGCAGCATCAGCAAACGAGGCGATCGGTATCTGCG
>VAZU01000247.1:251-4513 GCA_005884745.1 Alphaproteobacteria bacterium | reverse complement strand
GGGGTACTTGGATTCAGCATTGCGGCAGACGCGCTTCGCCTCCCCCTGAAAGGGGGAGGCGGGGGTTTGCGCGCTGTCCGCGAACCGGGGAGGGGGTCGTGATCCCCTCCCGACCTCGAACCGAAATCGGCCATCATGATTGGCCAAGTCGGAAACATTCGACTTGACTCGGCGACCTCCCTTTTGCCTTTTCAAGGGGAGGTAAAGAGCGTTCGCGGCTCGGCTTGAGAACGCATTGCACTTTCGTGCTGTTGGTGATTCGCGCGACCCTGCCGATCCTGTGGAGAACTCGGCGCGTCAGGAATCTTCAATCGCCACAAAACATTCGGCAAATTCTCCCGTGCCGGCCGGTTGTTGGGCGCACAGGTAACAATCGGTAAAAAACCGTGAATTGGACTTGTCCCGACGCATGGTTAATGTGTTCGCCGTAGGGGCTTATGCGTCGGGGGACCGCGGGCGGCAACGATCCGCATCGTAAAATTCCCGGCCATCGACGCCAGGTGCAAGCCCATCGGGGGTTGCCGATCGCGTGCGCTCGTCGCGAGCGAGGCGATGCGGTGAAGGGGCAGAACGAGGCATGAAAGCGGGCAAGCAGACCACGCTTCGCAGCCGAGCCGCCGTTTCCGGGATCGGCGTCCATTCCGGGCTTCCCGTCACGCTCACGTTATATCCGGCCGATGCCGGCACCGGCGTCGTGTTCATCCGCCGCGTCGACGGCAGGCGGCAGCGCGAGATCCGCGCCAATGCCCGTTCGGTCACCGCCACCGAGCTCGCCACCGTGCTGGGCGATGCTTCCGGGCCCGGCGTCTCCACCATCGAGCACATCATGGCGGCGCTGTGCGGGCTCGGCGTCGACAACGCCATCGTCGAGCTCGACGGCCCGGAAGCGCCGATCATGGACGGCAGCGCCGCCCCCTTCGTGCAGGCGATCGACGAGGCCGGCATCGTCTCGCTGCCGGTGGCGCGCCGCTACACCAAGGTGCTCAAGCCGATTCGCGTCGCCAAAGGCGATGCCTATGGCGAGCTCAAGCCTTACGACCGCGGCTTCCGCGTCGAAGTCGAGATCGAGTTCGATCACCCGCTGATCGGCCGGCAAGCACTGGCGATCGAGGTCGGCCCCGCAACGTTCCGGCGCGAGATCGCGCGCGCGCGCACCTTCGGTTTCCTGCGCGACGTCGGCAAGCTGTGGGGCGCCGGCTACGCGCTCGGCGCCTCGCTGGAAAACACCTTGGTGGTGAGCGAGGATCGCGTGCTCAATCCCGAAGGGTTGCGCTTCGCCGACGAGTTCGTGCGCCACAAGGCGCTCGACGCCATCGGCGATCTGGCGCTTGCGGGCGCGCCCATCCTGGGCGCCTACCGGTCCGTGCGCGGCGGCCACAAGCTCAATCACGCGGTGCTCACCGCGCTGATCGCCGATCCCTCCGCCTGGACCATCGTGGAAGAGCGCAAGCCGCGCCCGCGCGGACACGCCGAGCTGCCGGTCGGGATCGTGGCGCCGGCCTAGGGGCCGGACCTGTCCTGAGCCGCGCGCAGGCGCGCCATATTCCCGGCCGAATGTCCGCATAATCGCATGGTCAGCCGAACGTTTTTCGGTTACTAGGCGGGTCGGAGCGGCCGTCAGGGCCGCGCCGCGGGGACACGGACTTACACGCAATCATGGTTTTGCGTTTGCCGACGTCGGGGTCGAGGCGAAGGCGGGGATCGCTGATCCGCGCCCTGCCGGTCGTGCTCGCGGCCGCGGCGCTCTCCGCGTGCGCCTGGTTCGGCGACAAGGACCTGCCGCTTTCGGACGATCCGCCCGACCGGCTGTACAACGAAGGCCTGTTTCTCCTGAACACCAAGCACGACTTCAAGGCCGCCGCGAAGAAATTCGAGGAAGTCGATCGCCAGCACCCCTATTCGGAATGGGCGCGCAAGTCGTTGATCATGTCCGCCTACGCCTATTACGAAAGCCGGCAGTTCGACGAGGCCATCACCTCGGCCAAGCGCTACGTGACCCTGCATCCGGGCAGCCCGGATGCCGCGTATGCGCAATATCTGATCGGATCCTCGTATTTCGAGCAGATCCCGGACATCACCCGCGATCAGCTCGGCACCGAGAAGGCGCTCAACGCGCTCGACGAGGTGGTGCGCAAATTCCCCAACACCGAATATGCCGCGAGCGCCAAGCACAAGATCGACGTCGCCAAGGATCAGCTCGGCGGCAAGGAGATGACGATCGGCCGTTATTACCAGGAGAAGCGCGACTACACCGGCGCGATCAACCGCTTCAAGGTCGTAGTGACGCAATATCAGACCACGCGGCACGTCGAGGAGGCGCTGATGCGGTTGACCGAGGTCTATATGACGCTCGGCATCGTCGACGAGGCGCAAACCGCCGCCGCCGTGCTGGGCCACAATTTCCCGGACAGCCCCTGGTACAAGGACGCATATCGGCTGGTGAAATCCGGCGGGCTCGAACCGCACGAGACCCAGAGCTCCTGGATCAGCAGAGCCTTCAGGAAGCTCGGCCTCGGCTGAGACTCATGCTCATCCGACTCTCGATCCGCGACATCGTTCTGATCGAGCGCCTCGACATCGAGTTCGCCGGCGGGCTTGCGGTGCTCACCGGCGAGACCGGAGCCGGCAAGTCGATTCTGCTCGACGCCTTCGCGCTGGCGCTCGGCGCGCGCGGCGACGCCGGCCTGGTGCGGCACGGGGTGGAGCAGGGCCAGGTCACCGCGGCCTTCGAGCTCGACGAGGGCCATCCGGCGCGCGGCATCCTCACCGAGAACGGCATCGCCATCGAGGATCCGTTGCTGCTGCGCCGCGTCCAGCTCGCCGACGGCCGCACCCGGGCGTTCGTCAACGACCAGCCCGTCAGCGTCCAGGTGCTCAAGAGCCTCGGCTCATCGCTCGTCGAGATTCACGGCCAGCACGACGAGCGGGCGCTGGTCGACGCCGCCAGCCATCGCAGGCTGCTCGACGCCTATGGCAGGCTCGAGCCGCAATCCGATGTGCTGGCCGCGGCCTGGAAAACCTGGCGCGCCGCGGGCGAGGATCTCGCGGCGCACCGGGCGCGCGTCGAGGAGACCCGCCGCGAGGTCGAATTTCTGCGGCACGCGGTCGAGGAGCTGCGCGCGCTCATGCCCGAGCCCGGCGAGGAAGCGGGTCTGGCGCAACGCCGCACCGCGATGATGCAGGCGGAAAAAGTCGCGGGCGATCTGCACGACGCCCATGAGCTGCTCGCCGGCTCGGGCTCGCCGCTGCCGGGCTTGGCCGCGGCGGTTCGCCGCCTCGAAAAGCGCGCCGCCCAGGCGCCGGCGCTCATCGAGCCGGCGGTCAAGGCGCTCGACCAGGCGCTCATCGCCTTGGAGGAGGCGCGGGCGCACATCGAGCATGCGGTCCACACCGCGCGTTTCGATCCGCGCGAGATCGAGCGCATCGAGGAGCGGCTGTTCGCGTTGCGCGCCGCGAGTCGCAAGTACAACGTCGCGGTCGACGATCTTGCGGCGCTCGCGGCCCGCTATGCGGCCGACCTCGGCGTGCTCGACGCCGGCGCCGAGGCGCTGATCGGGCTCGAAAGCGCCGCGCGCGCGGCCGAGGCGCGCTATCGCGCAGACGCGGAAATCTTGTCGGCCGCACGCCGGCGCGCGGCATCGGCGCTCGAGCGCGCCGTCAACGCCGAGCTCAAGCCGCTGCGGCTCGATCGCGCGCGGTTTCTCGCCGAGATCGCGACCGACCCCGCGGCCCCCGGTCCCGACGGCATCGATCGCGTGGAGTTCTGGGTGGGGGCCGCTGATGAAGGTCGCCTCCGGCGGAGAGCTGGCGCGGTTCCTGCTGGCGCTCAAGGTGGTGCTGGCCGACCGCGGCTCGGCACCGACGCTGGTGTTCGACGAGATCGATACCGGCGCGGGCGGCGCCGTCGCCGACGCCATCGGCGTGCGGCTCGCCCGCCTCGCCGAGCGCGTCCAGGCGATCGCGGTCACCCACGCGCCGCAGGTCGCGGCGCGGGCGGGGCGTCACTATCTGATCACCAAGCAGACGCTCGACCGGGGCAAAAGGGTCGCGACCCGCGTCGCGGAAGTCACGGCCGACCACCGCCGCGAGGAGATCGCCCGCATGCTGGCCGGCTCCGAGATCACCGAGGAGGCGCGCGCCGCCGCCGAGCGCCTGATCGGCCCGGCCGCTTCCCTCCCGCGAAGCGGCGGGGAGGGTGGCGAGGCGCAGAGCGCCGAGCCGGGTGGGGGGCCGAAGACTCGAATTTCAAAGGCTGCCCCCCA
>VAZU01000247.1:0-200 GCA_005884745.1 Alphaproteobacteria bacterium | reverse complement strand
GAGGTCGGCTCGCGAAGCGAGCCGGGTGAGGGGGTTACGATCCTTCCACCAAACAACTATCGTATTCCCCTCACCCCGACCCTCTCCCCGACGGGGAGAGGGGGACCGTGCGGCACGCCCTTGCCAATACGGCACCGCCCTCGCAAGTCTTGGATTCATGAGCAAGCGCGACGCCACCGATATCCCGGTTTCCAAGCTGA
>VAZU01000249.1:4704-13591 GCA_005884745.1 Alphaproteobacteria bacterium | reverse complement strand
CTGTGGCAGCTGTTCGCTCCCGATCCCGACGATCCCCTGGTGAAGGCCCAGCCCGGGCACTTTCGCGCCGATCTCCACGACCGGCTGCTTGCGCCGCTCTATCCGCTGGCTTTCGTCGTGATCGCGTTCGCGGCGATCGGCGGCCCGCGCACCACGCGCCAAAGCCGGGCCTTCGCGGTGACCCTGGCGATCGGCGGCGTGGCGATGCTGCGATTGATCGGGTTTGCCTGCATCGTGCTCTCGATCCAGACGCCCGCCGCCCTCCTCGTCCTCTATGGCTCGGTGATCCTCGCCTGCGGCTTGGGCACGCTGGCGATCCGGCGCGGTGTCACGATCGAGCCGCCGGCCTCGCTGGCCAATTTTCTGTCTTCGATTTCCGAGCGGGTGGTGCGCGAGGCGCCGACCTGAACGACCCGCCGGCGTCGCTCGGGCGTCGACTACCTCGGCATTCGCGAGGGCATTGCCGCAAACCCGGTTCGACCCAGGATCTCCTCGACGGCTGCGCTCACGGCCTGCGGCGGGATGCATTCCATCGCCTCGCCGCCGAACTCCCGCGCCCACAGCGTTTTTCGCAGCGGCGCGAACGGCGCCCACCGGCGCGGGTCGGTCGGCCCGAACAGGCTGACGATCGGGCGACCCGCCGCTGCGAACAGATGACCGGTGCCGCTGTCGTTGGCGACGACGACGGCAAGCCGCTCGGCGATCGCGATGGTGAAATCGAACGAGCCGCTACCGGCGGATGAGCCGGTCAAATCCACGCTCGCGAATGCCGGAACGGCGGCGCGGATCGCTTCCGCGCGCTCGATCTCGCGCGGGCCGAGCAGCAGGACCGGCGCCATGCCCCGCCCGGAAAGGCTGCGCGACAGCTCGGCGAATTTCTCGATCGGCCAATTCTTGCGCGCGTTCCGGCTTCCCACGCCGAGCCCGACATAGAGCGGCCCCTCCGGCAGTACGGCTTGCGCGGCTTGGCGCGCCGCGGTGGTTGCTTCAAGCGCTCCGCTCGCATCGGCCGCCGCTCCCAGCGCCGCCTGCGCCAGGCTCAACGCCCGCTCGCCGATGTGCCGCGGCCGCGTGAACCGGCCCGGCGGTCGCGCGCTGCTGAGGAAATAGCCCGGCAGGCAGCAGAAAAATTTCTCGTGCGCAAGGATGTGGCGCGCCAGCCAGACGTTGGCGATCCGGCTGCGCGTGTCGAAGATGAGCGAAAAGCCCGGATATTCCCGCAGCCTGCGCGCGGCCTCGCGCAGCGGCTTGCCCAGTCCCGCGTGCTCTCTCACGACGGCGAGCTCTCCCGGCATGAACTGCCGCAGCGGCCCGGCCATATCGGTCTGATGGGTCGAGATCCACCAGATCGGACAGTCCGGAAAACCCCGCGCGATCGCCCGCAGCAGCGGCAGCTTCAACAGCACGTCGCCGAGGCCCTCGCGCTCGACCAGGACCGCGATTGGGCGCGCTGGCATGCCGGCTGACGGAGTCATGACCGCGTCACTGCGTCCATCGACGGTCAGCCCCGATCCGGGACATCGAGGACCGATCGGTAGAGCGCAATTCGGTCGCCCAGCAGCGCGGCCTCGAGCCGACCCGCCTGCTCGGACCAGCTGATGCCCTGCTGGTGGCGCAGCGCCGCCTCGTGCTGGCGCCGCCACAGCGCATCGTCGGTCAGAATGGAAACCGCGGCATCGGCGAAGCGCTGCGGATCCGCATGATGAAACCCGGTCACGCCGTCGATGACTCGTTCGGGCATCGCAGCCACCGGCCCGACCACGGCAGGGACACCGAGCGCCTGCGCCTCGGCCACCGCCAGGCAGAACGCCTCCGCCTTGTGGCCCAGATAGAGCAGCACGCGCGATGCCCGATTGGCCTCGATCAGCGCCTTGCGGCTCACGCTCGGATGCACCTGCACGGACCGCTTCACCTCCGGCGCGGCGCCCGCCGGAAGAAATGAACCCTCCCATGCGTCCCAGGCTTCTTGGCCGGGTTGCAGATCGTGCACGCCATAAACGTCGAGTACCGCGTCCCGCACGCGCGGCAGGATGCGATGCGCCCAGATCTCGACGAGCCCTCGCAGATTGAGCGTCGGTCGCGAGGTGAAGATCGCGCGCCGGGGCGGAGCGTTGTGCAGCGGAGGATGGCCTCGCACGTCATCCGGCAAGCCCAGCGGGATGACGATGTGAGGATCCCGGTGCGGCAGGAAAGGCGAATACATGCGGGCCTGGTGAAGGCTGGCGAGCACCGGAACCGGGCGGTACCACCACGCACGCCAGATCTTCTTGTAGTGCTTGAGCTGATTGACCGGCCAGATCACCCAAATGGCGCGGCGCCGGGGCCGCTTCACGAAGCCCAGGAGCTCCGGCTGGTGAACCGCGATGTAGAGATCGCAGCTCTCCGGACGCGGTCCGGAGAGCGGCTTCCAAAGCACGCCTTCGTGTTCGATCGGGCCGTCGCAATGGGTGTAGACGGTCACCTCATGCCGGCGTCGAGCGAGCTCACGGGCGAGCTGGATCACCGAGGATTCGGTACCGCCCAGCGCTCGTGTCTCCAAATAGGTGCCGTCATAGTGCCGGGTTTTATCGGCAATGATGATGCTGGCCATCCGCTGGGTCCCGGGCGATCCAATTTGCACTTTGCTGCCGAACCCAGGCCATGTCAGGCCCGGCCCGCGGCCTCCGCTAGGATCGCCTCGATCTTGGGAATGTTCACCTCGGCGCTGAACTGCGAGGCGAAACGTTTGCGGCCCTCGCGCCCCATGCCGCGCCGGCGTTCGGGATCGCGCAGCGCGCGCACGATGGCTTCGCCCAGCGCCGCAGGCTTTCCCGGCGGGACCAGCTCGCCGGTGAGGCCCGGCACGATGAAGTCCGGCATGGACCCGCAAACCGTCCCCACGACCGGCAGCCCGATCGCCATCGCCTCCAGCACCACCAGCGGTCCGGTCTCCACGTGCGAAGCCTGCACATAGAGGTCGGCGGCGCGAAGCGCATGCACGATGTCAGCATCCGATATCCGCGTCAGCCAGGTCACCCGTTCCGCAACGCCGAGCGCGCGCGCCCGCTCCTCGACCTCGGCGCGATAGCCGGCGCTGTGGAACCAGCCCGCCACCAACAGGCACACGTCGAGCCCGGCCTGGAGCACCTGCGGCATCGCCTCGACGATGTCGTGAACGCCCTTGCGCCGCTCGACATTGCCGATGGTGACGAGCATCAGGCGGTCTTTCGCGATGCCGAGGCGGCAGCGCGTCGACGCCGGCGCCTCGGCTGCGGGCTCGAGATAGGACTCATCGACGAAGGCGGGCACCTGGCGCAGCTTGCGGCGCGCCACCCGGTTCCAATTGTGCATGAACCGCATGGATTCTTCGTTGTGACAAATCACCCGATCGTTCACGAACCAATGCAGCTGATAGTTCAAGCTGTGCGTGGTCGCGACGCACGGCACGCGGTAGAACATGCGCAGCAATGCGCCGAACGCATGGGCGCTGCTCATATGGGTGTGAATGGCGTCGATGCCGCGACTGCGGCAGAACTCTCCGAACCGGCGGATCTCCTCCGGCACGCGTCGCAACGAGGAAGTCTGGACCTCGATGTTGCTCGGCATCGGCAGGATCGACCCGAGATCGAGACCCGGCCGCTGCAGGATGACGATCTCGTGGCCGCGCAGCGCCAGCAGGCGGGACACCACCGCCGCATAGCGGACGGCGCCGTTGACGGCATTTCCGGAATGAATCTGCAGAATTCTCATGTTACTCCGGAGCCCCCGTCCCGCGACGCCGCGATGATTTCTCTTCGCCGCCGCGACCCCATGCCCCGCCGCATACGGCGTGAATGGCTTAATATCTCGAACGGGTCACGGCAAGTCTCGCGTGATCCCGCCGACGGATCGCGGAATTGCGCGGCATACGAGATCGCAGCGGACATGGCCGACAAAAGAGCGCTCATCACCGGCATAACGGGGCAGGACGGCTCGTATCTGGCCGAGCATCTCCTCAACCTCGGGTACGAGGTATGGGGCCTCGTCCGCCGCACCAGTCTCGATCCGATGATGCGGATCGACGGGCTCGTGCATCCGCGGCGACGGATCCATATCGTCTACGGCAATTTGCGCGACGGCGCCTCGCTGCGCTCCGCGCTCGAGCAATCGCAGCCTCACGAGATCTACAATCTTGCCGCACAGTCCGACGTGGGCATCTCCTTCAAGTGCCCCGACGAGACCATGGAGGTGAACTATCTCGGGGTGGGCCGCCTGCTGCACGAGGCGATGCACGTCAATCCGCAGGTCCGAATCTATCACGCCTCCACCAGCGAGATGTTCGGGAAAACGCCGCCGCCGCAGAACGAGCACTCGCCGTTCGCGCCGGTGAGCCCCTATGGCGAAGCCAAGCTGCTTGCCTACGAGCATTTCGTCAAACCCTACCGTGACAAGCACGGCCTGTTCATGTGCTCGGGCATCCTCTTCAACCATGAATCTCCTCGCCGGGGGGAGCATTTCGTCACGCGCAAGATCAGCATGTCGCTCGCGAAGCTGAAGCTGGGGCTCCAGGACGACTTTTCGCTCGGAAACCTGCGCGCGGTGCGCGATTGGGGGTTCGCCGGGGATTACGTGAAAGCGATGCACCTGATGCTGCAGCACGAGAAGCCGGACGATTACGTGATCGCGACCGGCACGAGCCATTCCGTGCGGGACTTCGTCGAAACCGCCGCGAAGGTGCTGGAGATGGACGTGCGCTGGACCGGCGCCGGCTTCGAGGAAGTCGGATTGGACCGCAACGGCAAGGTGATCATCCGTATCGACGAGGAGTTCTACCGTCCCGTGGAAGTGCAGTCCTTGCGCGGGGACGCCAGCAAAGCCCGCCGGCAGCTTGGCTGGAGCCCGCAGGTGTCGTTTGCGGGCCTGGTGGACATGATGGTGAAGAACGACTTCGAGCGATTGGCGAGGCGGAGTTAGCGCAGTCTGCGGGAATTCGATCATTTTCGTCGAGGGGACGGGCATGGGCGCCGGAACGGACGGGGCAACACAACAAGCGCTCTCGCGACCGGCGTTTCCCCGTCGCGGGTCATGGACACGGGTCGGAAAACAATTATTTTACGACGATGGCTCGGTTGAGCCAGCTTCCCTACTCTGCGGAAGGTTGCGCGATGTTTTTGATCAAGGATCGCCTGAACAGGCCTTGGAAGCGTTTATGCAAGGCACTGATTCAACCGTATTTACGGTCGCAGCAGATCAGCTTGTCGATTGAGGACGGTCTGAAGCTGTTGTTTGTCCCCGGATGGCTTTACTTCCCATACAAAGTTGCCAAGGAGCAGAGGCGATGCGAGCCGGAATTGTCCATTCTGCGGGATATCGTGCCCAAAAATCGCATGGCGATCGACGTTGGCTCAAACCGCGGTATTTACAGCTATGCCTTGTCGAGGATAGCGGACTCTGTCGAGGCTTTCGAGCCAAATCCAAACATGGCACGGTTCGCGGCCGCAATGCTGGGGTCTCGAGCGCGAGTCCACGCGTGCGCTTTGGCCGAATATGAGGGAACGGCTACGCTGTATATTCCGAAAACCATCGACGCCGTTTCTCTTCACCTCTTGGCAAGCCTCGGCAACGTTCACCCGATGGAGACGAGCACGCTNNNGCTCGATACGTTTGGCTTCGACAACGTCGGGTTCATCAAGATCGACGTAGAGGGGGGAGAGGAGCAAGTTATTGAGGGAGCGCAACAAACTATCGATCGGAACCGCCCTAATTTATTGGTCGAGATGGTAGGGGGTCACACGCAGGAAGACGCGGCCGGCAGGATCCGAAAAATCAAGCAACGATTCGGCTACGACGCGTGGATCTTCGTCGGCAAGACCAAACTGGACGCCTTTCAGGCTCTGCGCGACTGTGCAGCGACTTTGCGGACGCGCAATGTCGCGTTCACCCCAAAGCCGGTCGGATGACAGATGCGCTGCTAGAATTGCGGCGGCACCGTGATGATCCAATAGCGTTCCGGCTTGCCCGCAACGCCGAGATAGTTCCGCGCGAGCTCGATCTCGCTGCGCTTGCCACGAGAGAGCCCAGACGCCAGCGCGGCGACGGCATTCATGCAATCGGTCTCCTCGACCGCGCACACGAGCGCGATGCCTTGCCGCGCGATGCGAGCCTCGTTCGCCCACGGGGTCCGCCGCGGATCGAGCACGTCGAGGGTCGAAGGCCGGTCCGGCAGATAGAACGCCACGCCGTTGCCCAGAGCGGTGTCGCTGCCGACGAGCCCCATCGGCTGCGTGGTCGTCGCACGCCAGGCTCGGTCGACCGCTTCGGCGACCAATCGATACCGCTGGGCATGGTGGGGAACGCCCTTGCGGTGGATGACATAGGCGATCGCCGGAGCGGCCAGGGTGGCCAGCACCGGCACCGCGATCGCGACGCCGAGCAGCAACGGCAAGGCGCCGCGGCGCATGCCGACGAGCGGCGAGGACATGAGCACGACCGGGAGCAGCGTGACCGCCGACATGATCCACAACGAACTGATCAGAACTTGCGCCGCCAGGCCGACCAGGATTGCGAGCAGCAGCGGCGCCCAGAATGCCACCGCGGCGATGCGACGATGCGCCGTTGCCGGCCACAACGTATCGAGGATCGCGGCGGCACTCGGCAGCGTAGCCGTCGCGGCGAGCACGATCGGAGCCGCGATATAGGCGGCGCCGCCGGCGAGGAAGCTCAACGAGCCGAGGATCGCGTCGAGAAAGCTCGGAGCCGGATGCTTGTCGAGCGCATATTCGAACGGCGCCGCCCCCTGCGTGAGCAGCCAGGCGAGATGCGGGGCGAGCGCGAGCGCCCCCGCCGCCACGGTGACCCAGGGTGCCGGCGAGCGGAAATAGCCGCTCCGGCGCGCATCGCCGAGTGCCGCGATCGCGAGTCCGCCCAGCAGCACGATCGACCAATATTTCCCCAGCATCGCCGCCGCCGCCGCGACGCCCGCGAGCGCCGCCGAGAGCAGGTCGCGCGTTTCGAACGAGCGCAAAAACCACAGCGTCGTTGCCGCCCACAGCGGGATCAGCACCGTGTTCGCGTTGAATTTCAGCGCATGGAAATTGAAGAACGGCACCAGCGTGAGCAGCGCGAGCCCGGCCGCCCGTTTCTCGCCCTCGAGCCACCGCGCCGACAGGATCCAGGCGATCCACAACGCCAGCCCGGCCAGGACCATGGCGAGCAGATAATAGGCCCAATCGGCCAGCGGGAAGACCGTGAACCAGGCTCTCACCACCCAGGCGGAGAGCGGCGGATGCTTGCTGTAGCCGAACGCCGGCTCGCGCGACCAGGCGACCGCCTCGCCCATGTCGAAATGCACGTCCTGACTGCCCTTGGCGAGCACGCCGTAGAGCGTCCACACCGCGACATAGCCGATCAGCAATCGCACCGCGGTGCGCTCGCGGCGGCTCGGATCGACCAATGCGGCGGCGAGGCGGTCGAGCGGGCCGAGCACGGCGCCGGCAAGATCGGCAACGGTCGTCATCGGCCGCCCCACGCGATCACGTCATCCGGAAGCTTGCTCATGATCGCCCTTCCCCGGCCCGCCATACTTCACGGTATACGCGCCGCCAGCGGCAACGGGTAGGAGCCGAGGTAATCGGTCGCGTAATAGACTCGCAGGTTCAGCACCGCCCTGCCGCCGCGGTGGATATCGACTCCGTCGAGAGCCTCGATGGTCCGGAAATATTTGCCGTACTCCCGCTCGACGTCGGGAATGTGCTCCTGCGTGCCGACGATCAGCGCGTCCCAGCCGGAAAATTTGCGAGGATCCCATCCGAACGCGGCGTCGCGAGGATCGAGGCACAAGCAAACGACCGGCAGGAACTTGCCGAGCTCGACGTCGACCTTGCCGATCTCGACGCGGTGCGAAGTCACCACGAACAGTCGCGGCTTTTCGAGCCAGCCGCGCGCCGTCGCTACGGTTCGCAGCTCCTTCCACTCGAGGCCCTTCAGCGTGGGATCGGCCTCGGCTCGGAACGAAGGCCGAAGCAGCAGGTGCACCCATCCGGTCGCCGCTTCGGCGCCGATCACGCCGACGATCAGAAACATCGCCGCGGTCGATGCCAGCACCCAGCGCTTCGCGACGATGTCGCCGTTCTCGAGCTTCTGCGCGACGAGCTTGCCGAGCAGGGCAAACAGCATCAGATATCCGGGTGCCTGCCAATGATAATGACCGCCGGTCGGCACCCAAAGCGCGACCGAGGTGAACAGCACGATCGGAACGCTGGCGACGCACAGGATGAGCCAGCTCCTGGGGTCCGCGCGACCCACGCGCACGGCCTGCACGCACGCGAGCAGCATCGGGATCCAGATCCATGGACCGATCAACGCCGCTTGCCCCAGAATGCTGTCCATGAACCATCGCAGCTGGATTCCGCGGTGTTCCACGACGCGCTCACCTTGAAATCCGAAGGAAATCCAATCGTTCTGCCAGTTCCAAATCAGCACCGGGCTGAACAGAAGGATCGCGATCGCGCACGCGATATAGGGACCCGGTTCCCGGAACCAGCGCCGATGTTCGCGGCTCGTCAAGGCGAACAGCACGACGCCGACCGGCAGCAGCACGGCGTAATATTTCGACAGCAGCGCAAGTCCCAGCCAAAAGCCGGCCTGCGCCCAGACGAGATTTGGATGCTCGAGTTTGCCGTCATAGGCCAGCCGCACGATGCAGTAGGTCGCCGCAAGGACGCACAGGATCAGCGGACCGTCGGGCTGAACCCAAGCCCCGAGACTGATGGCGAACAGCGGTGAGATGTTGAGCAGCAGCGCTGCGAATGCCCCCGCCGTTTTCCCGAACAGGAATGCGGTCAGGCGGAACAGGAGCCAGGTGGTCGCAATGAACATCAACATGAACGGCGCCCGGACGACGAGGACGGCATCCGAGCCCGTCAGCTTC
>VAZU01000249.1:0-4681 GCA_005884745.1 Alphaproteobacteria bacterium | reverse complement strand
AGCGGCGATGTAATAGGCCTCGCTATGGCCGAGGTCGATCACGGTGGCGGCGAACAGCAAGCGGATGCCGGTTCCGAGGCAAATCGTCCAAGCGACCAGCGCCGCAGGCGAGCCGAATCCGATGCCGGCGAGCCGGCCGGGCGCCCGGGCGAATACGCTCGTATTCGTGCGCATCATCGGCTGCGCCAGACGAACACGGACGTGACCACGTAATTCCACACCACGCCCATGATCGCTCCTCCCAGCCCGGCGAGCCACCAGGCCCCGTTCGACGCGAACAGCCAATTGCCCACGCCGATGTTGGAAACGGCGCCGATCAGCGACACGACGTAGAACCGCAGGAGACCGGTGGCGAATCTCCGCCCGGTCAGACGTCGGTCGCGGTAGGTGACGAGATTGTTCAGGACGAAATTGGCGGCGATGGCCGCAAGCGTAGCGCTCGTCTGTGCGGCCGCGAACGACAATCCGAGCCATTCGAAGCTCGCGGCCAGCACCAAGAAATGCGCGCCGAGCCCGATCAGGCCCATCAGAGCGAACAGGACGAAGCGGATTCCCAAGAGGTCGTTGGTGGCCTTGGCGAGCAGCAGCCCGACAAATTCCAGCAGGACGCGCGAGTCGAGCTTGCTCGTTCCGTGCAATCGCGGACGGAAGCGATAGGGCAGTTCCGCGACCCGCAGCCGGCCGCGCGCGGTCAGCACGATGTCGAGCAGAATCTTGAAGCCTTGGGTGGAGAGCTGCGGCGCAAGATCCTCGATGACCTCGCGCCGCGCCATGAAATAGCCGCTCATCGGGTCGCTCAGCTCGGTCCCGAGCAGGGAACCGGTGATCGCAGTCGCCCAGCGGCTGGTGCGCAACCGCGATTGCGTCAGGGCATCGGCCGAGCCCCCGGCCTGGTAGCGACTGCCCACCACGACGTCGGTGTCGCCGCCGCGAAGGGCGGCGACCATGGGCGCGAGCAGCGCCTCGTCGTGCTGCAGATCGCCGTCGATCACCGCGACGTAGCGCGCCTGGCTGGCGAGCATGCCCTCGAGGCACGCGCCGGCAAGACCGCGCCGGCCGATGCGGCGGATGCAGCGGATGCGGGCATCCGAACCGCCCATGGCCTTGGCGGTCGCGGCGGTGCCATCGGGAGAATCGTCGTCGACGAACATCAGCTCCCAATCGATACCGGGAAGAGCCGCGCCGATCCGCTCGACGAGGTCGGGGACATTGTCGCGTTCGTTCAAGGTCGGTACCACGATCGTGAGCTCGGGAGCGGCGCGAAATTCCGCGGCCGCCCGGATCGCGGGCCTCCCCGCCGGCGCCTCCCCCGCACGCAGCCGCACGCCGCCGGTCATCGCGGTCCACGCCCTTGCGATCGGCCGACCAGCGCGCTGGTGCTGTGTCCGGGAACGCTGGCGACGATGATCACCTCGCCGCCGTCGGCTTCCACGACTTCCCTGCCGACGACCTCCTCGCGGCGGTAATCCCCGCCCTTGACCAGCACCATCGGGCGCACCTTTCGGATCAGCGCGAGCGGGGTGTCCTCGTCGAAGATGACCACCAGATCGACGGCCTCGAGCGCGGCCAGCACTTCGGCGCGCGCCTTCTCGTTCTGGATCGGCCGGCCGTCGCCTTTGAGCCGCGCCGCGGATGCATCGCCGTTGAGCCCGACCACGAGCCGATCGCAGGCGGCACGCGCCTCGACGAGCACGCGGACGTGGCCGGGATGCAGGAGATCGAAGCAGCCGTTGGTGAACCCCACGCGCAAGCCGTGCCGCCGCCATTCGCCGAGCCGCTCGTCGAGCAGCGACCAGTCGAATACGATCTTCGCTTCCGACGCGAGCGAGGCGGCGGGAAGGATGCGGGAACGCAGCTCCGCGGCGGAAACCGTCGCGGTGCCGCGCTTTTCGAATCCGGCGCCGAGCGCCAGCAGACACGCCAGCACCGCCACCACGGTGTCGCCCGCGCCGGATACGTCGCGGATCTTGACCGGATAGGCCGGCACATGGACCGGCGCCGCACCCTCGACGACCAGCGTCATGCCCGCCTCGCTGCGCGTCACCAGCACGGCCCGGCTTTCGAGCGTGCGGCAAAGCTCCGCCGCCGCCGCGGCGATGTCTTCCTCCTCCACCGCGGCGCGGCGCGTCGCGTCGGCCAGCTCCTTGCGATTGGGCGTGATCACGGTCGCGCCGCGATAGATGCTGAAATCGCTGCCCTTGGGGTCGACCACGAGCGGCTTGCCCTGCTGCCTTGCGGCATCGATCAATGCGCGGATGACCCGCGGGGTAAGAGCGCCCTTGGCGTAATCCGAGAGCACGACCGCGCCCGCGCGCGGCATCGCCGCGAGCGCGTGGCCGATGAGCGCCTGCTCGCTGTCGCGATCGACCGGCTTGGCGAGTTCCCAATCCGCGCGCAGCAAGTGCGTCGAAAAGTGCTCCGAGACGAACCGCACCTTGCGCGTGGTGGGGCGCTGGGCTCGCCGAGCAAGGCGTTCATCAGCCGCCGCCCCGCCTCGTCCTCGCCCACCACGCCCACGAACAGACATCGGGCTCCGAGCGCGGCGATGTTGCGCGCCACGTTACCGGCGCCGCCGATCACCACTTCCTCGCGTCCCACCGCGATCACCGGCGCCGGGGCCTCCGGAGAGATCCGCAGCACTTCGCCGTAGACGAAATCGTCGAGCATGAGGTCGCCGATGCAGAGCACGGTCTGGCTCGCAAGCTCGGGCAACCGGTGCTCGAAATCGAACATCATGGGCTATGACCGTCGCTCATCGATAGCGGTCGCCGGCATCGAGATAGTTCGTCACGTAATCCCGCACCGATTGCTCCAGCGGGGCGAACTGCCCGGCATATCCGGCGCGGCGCAGGTTCTCGACCGGCGCTTGGGTGAAATATTGGTAGCTCGCCTGGATCGCCGGCGGCATTTCCACGTAGTCGATGTTCGGCGCCCGGCCCAGCGCCTCGAACATGGCGACCATCATCTCGCGAAAGCTGCGCGCGGTCCCGCTGCCCACGTTGTAGATCCCGCAGACCGCGGGCGTCTCGAGCAGCCAATCGACCACGCCGACGGCATCCTTCACGTAGATGAAGTCGCGCCGCTGCTCGCCGTCGCCGACGCCTTCCCGGTACGACTTGAACAGCTGCACCGGGCGGCCGCGCTTGGCCTCGTCGAACACTTTGGCGAGCACGCTCATCATCGCGCCCTTGTGATACTCGTTCGGACCGAACACGTTGAAGAATTTCAGGCCGGCCCATTGCGGCGGCAGCTTGTGACCCTTGCTGAAGCGGTCGACCACCGCAAGGTCGAACAGATGCTTGCTGAAGCCGTAGAGATTCATCGGCCGCAGCCGTTTGAGCGCCGCGAGCGAGCAATCGTCGGAAAACCCCGCCGCTCCGTCGCCGTAGGTCGCGGCCGAGGACGCGTAGAGGAACGGCGTGCGGCTCGCCGTGCACCAATCCAGCAGTCGCAGCGACAGCCCGAAATTGGTGGCGATGACGAGGTCGCCGTCGGTCGCGGTCGTATCGGAAATGGCGCCCAGATGAATGACGGCGTCGAGCTTGCGCCCGGCGAGCCATTTTTCGAGATCGATGGGCGCGACCACATCCGCGAGCTGGCGTTTCTGCAGGTTGCGCCACTTGCTCCCGCTCTCGAGCCGGTCGCTGATGGCGATGTCGGTGCGCCCCCGGTCATTGAGGTTCGCGACCACGTTCGACCCGATGAATCCGGCCCCGCCGGTTACCAGCAGCATCGGCCCCCTTCCCGCGGCTTGTCGTTTTCTAAAGGCCGCGCCCTCCTTTGCCCCAGTCCGCACGCCCGCGCAATATCGGCCGGCGGGCCGCTCCCGACGCAATCCCGACACAATCCGGGGCGCCCGATTCTGCGATGAACAGCGACCTTCGAGCCGCCTATTCGGGCTGGACAGGGTTCGCCGCTCCGGGTACCGCCTGCCCGGTATGAGCACGCTTTCCCAGGCCGCGGACAGCCCGATCCTGATCGTTCCCTACATGTGGATCGGCGATTTCGTGCGCTGTCATTCCGTGGTGAAGCTGTTGAAGGCGCGCTTTCCCGCGCGTCCCGTCGACCTGCTCGCCACCCATTTGTGCGCGCCGCTGCTCGATTACATGCCGGGCGTGCGCCAGGGCATCGTCTGGGACCTGCCGCGGGGACGGCTTGCCGTCGCCCGGCACCACGCGCTCGCGCGACGGCTGCGCGCCGAGCACTATGGCACGGCCTTGATCATGCCGCGCACCTGGAAATCGGCGCTGGCGCCGTTTCTCGCCGGCATCCCGGAACGCATCGGCTTTTTCGGAGAGCTCCGGTTCGGCCTGCTGAGCGACGTGCGCTGGGGCGAGCGCGCGCTTCCCCGCATGGTCGACCGCTGTGCCTCGCTCGCACTGCCGCGCGGCGCACCGCTGCCGAGCCAATGGCCCGAGCCCAAGCTTGTGGTGCCCGACGCCGAGCTTGCCGACTGGCGGCGCAGGTCCGGCTTTCTGCCGACCGAGGCCTTGGTGGCGTTGGCGCCGGGCGCGGTCGGGCCCTCGAAACGCTGGCCAATGGCTTCCTATGCGATATTGGCGCGGCGATTGGCGGAGCAAGGATTTACGCTTGCGGTCGTGGGCGGTCCCGACGAGAAGCCGCTGGCGGCCGAGATCGCGGCAAGCGCCGGCGACAAAGTGCGCGACCTTACCGGGCCCGA
>VAZU01000003.1 GCA_005884745.1 Alphaproteobacteria bacterium | reverse complement strand
TACGATCTTTGCCGCGCCACCCCGGCCGAGCACGCCCGGGCGAAAGCGCTCATTCCCAAGGTTCCCCTTCCCGATGCCGATCCGGTCTACGGCAGCGACGGGCCGCTACTGAAGTTTTGGCGCGGATAGGACGCTGCCGAGCAGGGTGTGGGCTGATGGAGCCGAGAACGCCCTGGCGCACAGCGACGCTTCGCCTATATTCGCCCGCCGCCACCCGCCAAGAGCTACGCCATGGGCGATTGGGTCGCCTTCTGGGATTCCCAGCACTCTCTCTACGTCAGCGCCCGGCATCGCGACGCGCATTACCGCACGATCGCCGAGGACATTGCCGCGTACATTCCATCGTCTTCGGCCGTCGTCCTCGATTACGGCTGTGGCGAGGCGCTGCATGCCGATCGCATCGCCGCCGCGGCCCGGAAGCTGATCCTGGTCGAAGCGGCGCCGAACGTACGCGCCGGTCTGGCCGCACGATTCAAGGATCATCCGACGATCGAGGTGCTGTCGCCCCAAGACGCGCGCGGGCTCGCCGATCGGTCGGTCGACCTCGCGGTCGTGAACTCCGTGACCCAATATCTGACGTCATCCGAGCTCGGCGCGCTGCTCGTGCTGATCCGGCGCTTGCTGACGCCGGGCGGCCTGCTGGTGATCGGCGACGCGGTACCGCCGCACACTTCGCTCTTGACCGACACCTGGGCGCTCCTGAACTTCGCCGCCGCCAACGGCTTTCTCGCGGCCGCCCTCGGCGGCCTGCTTCGCACCGCGCTCTCGGATTACCGCCGGCTGCGCTCGCGGCTCGGGCTTTCGCGCTACAGCGAGGCTGAGATGATCCGCAAGCTCGAGCAAATCGGCTTCCTCGCGGCCCGCGCCGAGACCAACATCGGCCACAACCAGACCCGCATGACCTTCGTGGCAAGGCCGCGATGACTCGCGGACGTCATTCCGGGGCGCGGGCAAAGCCCGCGAACCCAAAACCCATGAACACCGCGCTGCAGGCGCGCCGCTCGATCCTGGTGGCCATGGATTCCGGGTCCGGCCCTTCGGGCCGTCCCGGAACGACGCCGCGGGTCGATCGGGAGTACAACCCTTCCCTCTGCGGCGATTCTGGGCTAAGGGAGCGCCGCCGCGCGAAATCCGCGGCGCGGGGCTGACGAAGGGCGCGCGTTCGACGCCGCCTTTTTTTGTGCCCGGATGGCAAGCCAACGATGCCCAAACGCACCGACATAAGCTCGATCCTGATCATCGGCGCCGGGCCCATCGTCATCGGCCAGGCCTGCGAGTTCGATTATTCCGGCACCCAGGCCTGCAAGGCGCTCAAGGCCGAGGGCTACCGCATCGTGCTGGTCAATTCCAACCCGGCCACGATCATGACCGATCCGGATCTGGCGGATGCGACCTATGTCGAGCCGATCACCCCGGAGATGGTCGCGAAGATCATCGAGGCGGAGCGGCCGGACGCGCTGCTTCCCACCATGGGCGGCCAGACCGCGCTCAATTGCGCGCTCAGCCTGCGCAAAATGGGCGTGCTGCAGAAATTCGGGGTGGAGATGATCGGCGCCACCGCCGAGGCGATCGACAAGGCCGAGGACCGCGAGCGGTTCCGCGAGGCGATGCACCGGATCGGGCTTTCGACCCCGCGCTCGCATCAGGTCAAGACCCTGGTCGCGGCGCTCGAAGCGCTCGACGACATCGGGCTCCCCGCCGTCATCCGTCCGTCGTTCACGCTCGGCGGCACCGGCGGCGGCATCGCCTACAACAAATCGGAGTTCATCGAGATCGTCGAGCGCGGCATCGACGCCTCGCCCACCAGCGAGGTCCTGATCGAGGAATCGGTGCTCGGCTGGAAAGAGTTCGAGATGGAGGTGGTGCGCGACAGAAACGACAATTGCATCATCGTCTGCTCGATCGAGAACGTCGATCCGATGGGGGTGCACACCGGCGATTCCATCACGGTGGCGCCGGCGCTCACGCTGACCGACAAGGAATATCAGATGATGCGCGACGCCTCGATCGCGGTGCTGCGCGAGATCGGGGTGGAGACCGGCGGCTCCAACGTGCAGTTCGCGGTGAACCCCGCCGACGGCCGCCTGGTCATCATCGAGATGAACCCGCGGGTGTCGCGTTCCTCGGCGCTCGCCTCGAAGGCCACCGGCTTTCCCATTGCCAAGGTCGCGGCCAAGCTCGCGGTCGGCTACACGCTCGACGAGGTAGCCAACGACATCACCGGCGGCGCCACGCCCGCCTCGTTCGAGCCGACCATCGATTACGTCGTCACCAAGGTCCCGCGCTTTGCATTCGAGAAATTTCCCGGGACCGAGCCGATCCTGACCACGTCGATGAAATCCGTCGGCGAAGCCATGGCGATCGGCCGCACGTTCCAGGAGGCCCTGCAGAAGGCGCTGCGCTCGCTGGAAACCGGGCTGAGCGGGCTCGACGAGATGGAGATCGAAGGCATCGGCGAGGGCGACGACAAGAACGCCATCCGCGCCGCGCTCGGCACCCCGACGCCGGACCGCCTGCTCAAAGTCGCGCAGGCGATGCGGCTCGGCGTTTCCGACGAGCAGATTCACGCTTCCTGCCGGATCGATCTTTGGTTCCTGGCCGAGATCCGCGGCATCGTCGACATGGAGGCGCAGATCCGGGCCAAAGGCTTGCCGGCGAGTGCCGCTACGTTCTGCAAGCTCAAGGGCATGGGATTCTCCGACGCCCGGCTCGGCAGGCTCACGGGGCTCGACGCCGAGGAGGTGTCGGCGCGGCGGCGCGCGCTCGGCGTGCGCCCGGTGTTCAAGCGCATCGATACCTGCGCGGCCGAGTTCGCTTCGCCCACCGCCTATATGTACTCGACCTACGAAACGCCGTTCGCCGGGCGGACGAGCGACGAAGCCGCGCCGTCGGCGCGCGACAAGGTCGTCATTCTCGGCGGCGGCCCCAACCGCATCGGCCAAGGCATCGAGTTCGACTATTGCTGCTGCCACGCGGCGTTCGCGCTGAGGGAAGCCGGCTTCGAGACCATCATGATCAATTGCAATCCGGAGACGGTGTCGACCGACTACGACACTTCGGACCGGCTGTATTTCGAGCCGCTCACCGCCGAGGACGTGCTGGAGATCATCGATTGCGAGCGCGCCAACGGCAGGCTGCACGGCGTGATCGTGCAGTTCGGCGGGCAGACGCCGCTCAAGCTCGCCGAGCCGCTGGAGCGAGCAAACATTCCGATCCTCGGCACCTCGCCCGACGCCATCGATCTCGCCGAGGACCGCGACCGCTTCAAGAAACTGCTGGAGCGGCTCGAGCTGCGCCAGGCGCACAGCGGCATCGCAACCAGCCCGGCCCGGGCCCATTCCATCGCCGAGACCATCGGCTATCCGGTCGTGATCCGGCCATCCTACGTGCTCGGCGGCCGCGCCATGGAGATCGTGCACGATCCGGCGCACCTCGAGCGCTACGTGGCGCGGCTCGCCGCCGATCTAGACCGGCCCTCCGAGCTGGTCGTCTCCGCCAAGAGGCCGCTGCTGATCGACCGCTATCTCTCCGATGCAATCGAAGTCGACGTCGACTGCATCGCCGACGGCAGGGACGTCTACATCGCCGGCATCATGGAGCACATCGAGGAAGCCGGGGTGCATTCCGGGGATTCCGCCTGCTCGCTGCCGCCGCATTCGCTCAAGCCCGCGGCCATTCGCGAGCTCGAGCGCCAGACGCGTGCCCTGGCGCTGGCGCTCAACGTCATCGGGCTGATGAACGTGCAATATGCGATCAAGGACGGCGAGATTTACGTGCTGGAGGTCAATCCGCGGGCCTCGCGCACGGTACCCTTCGTCGCCAAGGTGATCGGCAAGCCGGTCGCCAAGATCGCGGCGCGGATCATGGCCGGCGAGACGCTGGCGAGCTTCGGGCTCGAACCGCAGCGCTTCGAGCCGGGCGCTTCCGGCCACGTCGGGGTGAAGGAGGCCGTGTTTCCGTTCGCGCGCTTTCCGGGCGTGGATACCGTGCTCGGTCCCGAGATGAAATCGACCGGCGAGGTCATGGGGCTCGATCGCTCCTTCGAGGTGGCGTTCGCCAAGAGCCAGCTCGGCGGCGGCTCGCGGGTGCCGCGGGAGGGCACGGTCTTCGTCTCGGTCCGGGATGCGGACAAGCCGCGTATTCTCGATACGATGCGGCTGTTGCGCGAGCTCGGGTTCGAGGTGATCGCGACCTCCGGCACGCAGCGGTTCCTGGCCGCCCATGGGATCGAGGCCGCCAAGGTCAACAAGGTGCTGGAAGGCCGGCCCCATATCGTCGACCGGATCACCAACGGGGGGGTTCAGCTGGTATTCAACACCACGGAGGGGGCCACCGCGCTCGCCGACAGCCGTTCGCTGCGCCGGGCCGCCCTCTTGCATAAAGTGCCGTATTACACCACTCTTTCGGGAGCCGTTGCCGCGGCCCAGGGGATCAAGGCCCAGCTTGCGGGCGATCTCGAGGTGCGCGCGCTGCAAAGTTATTTCAGCGGCCAGGCCTGACACGGGAGACCGGACGGGCGCCCAGTAACGGCACGAGTTTGGGAAAAAGTCTGCGATCGCGGAGCCGAACCAGCCCCGCGATCGCAGGTTTTTTCTGTCAGTAGGTCGGAGGACCGAGCAACGATGGAAAAGATCCCGATGACCGCGGCCGGCTATGCCGTGCTCGAGGAGGAGCTCAAGCATCGCCAACAGGTGGAGCGGCCCCGGATCATTCAGCAGATTTCCGATGCGCGCACCCATGGCGACCTTTCGGAGAACGCCGAATATCACGCCGCCAAGGAGCAGCAGGCGCACAACGAGGGCCGCATCGCCGAGCTCGAGGACAAGCTGGCGCGCGCCGACGTGATCGACGTTTCCAAGCTCTCCGGCGATACCGTCAAGTTCGGCGCCACCGTCACGCTGGTCGACGAGGATACCGACGAGAAGCGGGTCTGGCAGATCGTGGGCGAGCCGGAAGCCGACGCCAAGGAGGGGCGGATTTCCGTCAGCTCACCCCTCGCCCGCGCCCTGATCGGCAAGATGAAGGGGGCGTCCGTCGAGGTCGTCACACCCGGGGGCGCCAGAGCCTACGAGGTGAAGAAGATCGAGTGGCGGTAACGCGGCCTTGTCATGCCCCGCGAATGCGGGGCACCCAGTAAATTCATGAAATGCAGTGATTATTGGGTCGCCCGCCTTCGCGGGCGACGACACTTCTGGTCCTGTGCCTACCCGCTGTGCACGAGCTCCAGGGGCACGATCGGCGCGTCCTTGGAATTCTTCAGCGTCAGCGAGGTCTTGACGTTGCGCACGTTGGGCGCACCGGTCAGCTCGGCGATGAATGCCTGAAACGTCCGCAGGTCGGGCGCCACGCACTTGAGGATGAAATCGATCTCGCCCGACAGCATCCAGCATTCGCGCACCAGCGGCCGGGATTTGACGAAATTCTCGAACGCCAGCAGATCGGGCTCGGCCTGGCTTGCCAGGTGCACCATGGCGAACACGGTGATCTCGTAGCCGAGCAGCTTCTCGTCGAGCAGCGCGCGGTAGCCCTTGATGAAGCCGGCCTGCTCGAGCGCGCGCATCCGGCGCAGGCACGGCGGCGCGGAAATCCCGACCCGGCGCGCCAGCTCGACATTGGTGATGCGGCCGTTGCGCTGCAGCTCGTCGAGGATCTTCCAGTCGATGGCATCGAGACGCGTGGGCACGAGGGGGCTCCCGGCGTGCGCGGCCCAACCGGCCGCATGGCAAATCCATAGCCTGAACCGGGCGCTCGCGAAACATTGTTGCGCGGCTGGTTGCCGGGAATCGGTAATCGGTGATCAATATGGGGCAGAAAGGCCCCGATCACCGACCATCGACCTTTGGGCCCCGCCGTTGTGGACCCGAGGGGTTGCATCCCTTGCATGGCTTCGTTGAAGCTTTACATTGAGCGCGGGATGCCGGGGCAGCCGGGCCGAGGCGGGCACGACAGCGCTACTCCGGGGAAATTTGCCCCATAGGACCGGGAAAATGGCCCAAACTACCCATGCCAAGGTCGTGATCGTCGGCTCCGGGCCCGCAGGTCATACCGCGGCGATCTATGCGGCCCGCGCAATGCTCGAGCCGATCCTGATTCGCGGGGTCCAGCCGGGCGGCCAGCTCACCATCACGACCGACGTCGAGAACTATCCCGGCTTTGCCGACGTGATCCAGGGTCCCTGGCTCATGGAGGAGATGGAGAAGCAGGCGGCCAACGTGGGCGCCCGGCTCGTCGCCGATCACGTCGTCAGGATCGACGTCTCCCGCCGACCGTTCCGGATCGACTGCGATTCCGGCGACGTCTATCTCGCCGACGCGCTGATCCTGGCGACCGGCGCCCAGGCGCGCTGGCTCGATCTCCCTTCCGAGCAGAAATTCAAGGGCTACGGCGTCTCCGCCTGCGCCACCTGCGACGGCTTCTTCTATCGCGGCAAGGAAGTGATGGTCATCGGCGGTGGCAACACCGCGGTCGAGGAAGCGCTGTTTCTCACCAATTTCGCCGCGAGCGTCTCGCTGGTGCATCGGCGCGACGCACTGCGTGCGGAAAAGATTCTGCAGGAACGGCTGTTCAAGCACCCGAAAATTTCCGTCATCTGGGACACATTGGTGGAGGAGATCCGCGGTTCCGAGGATCCGCTGAAGGTCACCCAGGTCCGGCTCAGGAACGTGAAGACCGGCCTCGTCAGCGAGCGCGCCGTCGACGGGGTGTTCGTCGCCATCGGGCACACGCCGGCGACCGAGCTGCTCGCCGGTCAGGTGCGCATGAAGCCGACCGGCTACATCGAAACCGCGTCGCATTCGACCGCGACTTCGGTAGCCGGGGTATTCGCCGCCGGCGACGTCACCGACGACGTCTACCGCCAGGCGGTCACCGCCGCCGGCCAAGGATGCATGGCCGCGCTCGAGGCCGAGCGCTATCTGGCGGCCCGGGCAGAGACCCGCGCCGCCGCCGAATGAAAGGTCAAGCGCGCGAGCGCGCAAGCATCATGGATTGGGACAAGCTGAAGGTGTTTCACGCCGCCGCCGAGGCCGGCAGCTTCACCCATGCGGGGGAGCAGCTCGGGCTGTCGCAGTCGGCGGTATCGCGCCAGGTGAGCGCGCTCGAGCAGGAGCTCAGCGTACCGCTGTTCCATCGGCACGCGCGCGGGCTGATCCTCACCGAGCAGGGCGACCTGCTCTATCGCACCGCGCACGAGGTGTTCATGAAGCTCGAGGCGGCGCGCACCAAGCTCACCGACAGCCGCGAGAAGCCCAACGGCGAGCTGCGCGTCAACACCACCCAGGGGATCGGCGTGCACTGGCTTACGCCGCGGCTCGGCGAGTTCTGCGATCTCTATCCCGACATCCGCATCAATCTGATCACCGGCGACGAGGAGCTCGACCTCGCCATGCGCGAGGCCGACGTGGCGATCCGCCTGCGCCAGCCGGTGCAGCCGGATCTGATCCAGCGCAAGCTGTTCTCCATGCATTTCCATGCCTACGCTTCCCCGGAGTATCTCAAGCGCTCCGGCACGCCGCGCTCGCCGCAGGACCTCGACCACCACCGCATCATGGTGCTGGGCGGCAATGCGCCGAATTATCTGCAGGACGTGCATTGGCTCACCAAGCTCGGCCGCGACGGCAAGGAGCCCCGCGTGCCGTGGTTCGTGATCAACAACGTGCTGGGGCTGCTGCGCGCCTGCCAACGCGGTCTCGGCATCGCCATGCTGCCGGATTATCTGGTGGAGGAAGACGGCGGGCTGGTGCAGCTGTTCGGCGATGTCGATGGCGTCGCCTTCGAGGCGTATTTCGTCTATCCGGAAGAGCTCAAGTCGGTGGCGCGCATCCAGGTGTTCCGCGATTTCCTGGTCGCCAAGGCGCAGCGCTGGAATTTCTGAAACTCCGTTCTTGTCATGGCCCGCGCATGCGGGCCATCCAGTATCCGCTGGCGCTTCGAGAAAGCACCGCGATAGCATCCGAGGCACGGAGGATACTGGGTCGCCCGCATGCGCGGGCGATGACATGGTATCGATCGGCCCGTCCTCGTCGCATGGCTGGCATGCGGGCCTCCGGATTGTCGATCCCTGGATGCGGCCACATACTTGTCAACGTGCTGCGGGCAGCCGGTGTGCAGTTCCTCCCAGGTGGCAGACCGGTTCGCTTGCAGCGGTTCCCCTCTGGAAGGTGATGGTCGGCTCCGTGCCGACACGACTACGCCGGGCCCGACAGGCCCGGCGTTTTTCATTTCACTCTATCGTCGTCATTCCGGGGCGCGCCCCCGCATCGAGTGCGGGGCGGGCTCCGGCGCGAACCCTTCCGCGGGCGGGGGCCGGAACCTATGAACACCGATCGCGATACGTCACACTTTGTTCACGGGTCCCGGGTTGCTCGCGGAGCCTGGCCCGGACAACGATCCGGGGCTCGGCCCCCGGGATGACACTTCACACGTACAGCCGCTCGTTCTCGTATCCCTTGTAGAGATCGCCGACATATTCGGCGTAGCCGTTGAACAGCAGCGTCGGTCGGCGCTCGCCGAGCCCGATCAGCTCCTCGGTCGCCTGGCTCCAGCGCGGATGCGGCACCTTGGGATTGACGTTGGCCCAGAAACCGTATTCGGACGCCTGCAGCGCTTCCCAAAAGCTCTTCGGCCGCTGATCCGTGAAGCTGAAGCGCACGATCGATTTGATCGACTTGAACCCGTATTTCCACGGCACCGCGAGGCGCAGCGGCGCGCCATGCTGTTTGGGCATCGGCTTGCCGTAGGCGCCGATGGCGAGGAACGCCAGCTCGTTCGTCGCCTCGGCGAGCGTCAGCCCTTCCACATACGGCCACGGATACCAGGTTTGGCGCTGCCCCGACGCGACCGCGGGATCGAGGAACGTCTCCATGCGCACGTATTTGGCCGAGGACAGCGGTCGCGCGAATTGGATGAGCTTGGCGAACGCAAAGCCGGACCACGGGATCGCCATCGACCAGGCTTCGACGCAGCGATGGCGATAGAGCCGCTCCTCCAGCGGCATCTGCCGGACGAGATCGTCGAAGCCGATTTCGCGCGGCTTCTCGACCATGCCGTCGATCTTGATCGTCCACGGCCGGATTTTTAGCGCCTGCGCCGGCTTGGCGATCAGCTTCGAGGAGCCGAACTCGTAAAAATTGTTGTAGGAGCCGTTGACCTTCGCATCGGTGATGGGGCGGTCCAGCACGTATTTGTCGCTGCGCTTGACCGGATAGAGCGCTTCGGTCGGATCGGCATCCTCCTGCGCCCTGGCGCCGGCGGGAATCACCGCCGCGGCCGCGAGTGCGGCCCCCGCGCCGAGCAGGGCGCGGCGATCGAAAAACAGATGCTCGGGAGTGGCGGCGTGCTCGGGCAGCTCCCAGCCCCGGCGGCGCATCCCATGCATGGACGATTTCCTCCGCTTTGGCGCACGCATACCGGTGTGCGAAATCAACAGCAAATCACGGCTCGCTGAAGTGGTGCAGTCGCGCTCCGCGCTGTCATCGCCCGGCTTGGGCGCAAGTCGGATGTTTCCGACTTGCGGTTTCATCATGTCGCAACTCGGGAACACCCGAGTTGCGGTGCGACCCAGTAACCACATGACGGCAGTGGATACTGGGTGGCCCGCCTGCGCGGGCCATGACACGTTGGAGCAACGGCGTCACTCCGCGGCGCGGCGCGCCGCCACGATCTGGTCGGCCTGCTTGCCGGTCAGCTCCGCCATGTGATCGAACTTGAACGCGAAGCTGCCGACGCCCGCGGTCGCCGAGCGGATCTCGACGATGAGATCGCCGATCTCGGATTCCGGCATCATCGCCTTGACCGTGTCCCAGCCGGGCCAGCCCTCGCGGGTGTCGAAGCCGAGGATCTGGCCGCGCCGGCCCGACAGGATGGCATTGATCTTCGCGGTCGCCTCCGACGGACACACGATCTCGACGGTGTAGATCGGCTCCAACAGCACCGGATGGGATTGCGGCAGCGCCTCGACGATGCCGATACGGCCGGCGGTGCGGAACGCCTGGTCGGAAGAATCGACCGTATGATACGAGCCGTCGATCAGCGTCACCGCGACATCGACCACCGGGAAGCCGAGCGGCCCGGTCTTGAGCCCGTCGATCACGCCTTCTTCCACCGAGGGAATATAATTCCGCGGCACCACGCCGCCGGTGATTTCTTCGTCGAAGCTGAACCCGCTGCCGCGCGGCAGCGGCTTGATGTCGAGCACCACGTCGCCGAACTGGCCGTGCCCGCCGGATTGCTTCTTGTGGCGCCCGCGCTGGACGATGCCTTTGCGGATGGTCTCGCGGTAACCCACGGTCGGCCGCCGCGATGTCGAGGCCACGCCGAAACGGCCCGCGAGCCGCTCGGTCGCGACCCGCAGATGCATCTCGCCCTGGCCCCAGACGATGACTTCCTGCGCTTCCGGATTGTGCACGACGCTGAGCGAGGGATCCTCTTCGAACAGCTTGTGCAGCGCCTGCCCGAGCTTGACGTCGTCCTTGCGCTCCTTGGCGGCGACGGCGATCGCCAGCACCGGCGGATAAGGCGCAATGCCCGCCACCGGCGCATGCGGCTCCTTGCCGGACGCCAAGGTCTCGCCGGTCCGGGCATGATCGAGCTTGCCGAGCGCGACCGTATCGCCCGGCCCGGCCGTGCCGCGCTTCTCGCTGGTCTGGCCGGTCAGCTTGAACACGCCGGAGACGCGATCGGCGGTGCCCGAGGAACCCATCAGCATCGCGCCCTCGCCGATCGAGCCCGCGAGCACCCGCGCGATCGACATCTTGCCGCCGTGGGTCGTGTGCAGCGTCTTCATCACGTAGGCGATGGCGTCGCCCTTGGCGGCCACGCCGAGGCGCTTGACGGTGTCGGCGATGGCGGGCGCCTCGTGACGCAGCGCCTTGAGCAGGCGCAGCACGCCATTGGTGCGGGTGGCCGATCCGATCAGCACCGGGCAGATGATGCCGTCGCGCAGCTCCTTGGCGAGATCGTCGAACACCTTGTCGCGCGGCGGCGGGATGTCCTCGAGCAGCTGCTCCATCAGCTCGTCGTCGTGATCGGCGAGCTTCTCCAGCATGCTGAAGCGCGCTTCCTTCTCGCGATCGAGATGCTCGTCGAGCGCCACGACTTCGGAAGCGGCGTGCTCCTTGTAGATGAAGGCCCGCTCCAGCGCGAGGTCGACGAAGCCGGTGATGATGTCGTTCGACCAGATCGGGATCTGGCGCAGCACCAGCGGAACCCGGGAAGCCGGCTGCAGGATCTTCAGCGTTTCGCGGACGCGTTTGTCGGCCTTGTCGATCTTGTTCAGGAACAGGAAGCGCGGGACGTGCAGCTCCTCGAGCTCGCGCAGCACCAGCTGCAGCTGCGGGACCTTTCGCTCATCGGCTTCGCAGACCACGACCGCGGCATCGACGCCCGGCAGCGCCGCGCGCATGTCGTGGATGAACTCGATCGAGCCGGGACAATCGACGAAGGTGTAGACGTCGCCGAGAAAATTGGTCGAGGCAACGGAGAGCTCGACGCTCATGCGGTGATGGCGGGATTCGGCGCCGCCGTCGCCCACCGCAGTTCCCGCCTCCACCGTGCCTTGGCGCTGGATGGCTCCGGTGCGGGCCAGCATTGCTTCGAGCAGCGTGGTCTTGCCGCTCTGGAACGGGCCCACCAGTGCGACGCACCGGGGGCCCCGTGGACTCGTGCCTCCGTTCTGTCCCATACGCATCTCCCTGATCGGGTATTCTTAGCTCGTACCCGCATGCAGCGTAGCGCAAGGCGGGGCCCGAAGGCCACCGTCCCCGCGGTCGCAGAGATGCCGATCGGTAACGCGCGGACGGCCCCCGGAATTTGGCTTCGCTCCGTCCGGGCTGCGGATCGTGCCGCTACGGGCCGTAGCGCAACTCGAAGGCGGCGACGCCGACCGCGAGATTGAGCCCGGTCTGGCCCTGGAGGCTCAGCGGCTGCAGCGTGATCGAGCTGTTCGATCCGCCGACCAGCACGTTGGCATTGCCGCCGACCCCGACTGCGGCGCCCGCGCTCACGCCGGCGTAATTTCCGGCGAGATCGCCCGGACCGATGTCGCGCGTCGGCGCGAACACCGCCCATCCCAGTACCGATCCCTCGGTAACGCCGAGGTCGAGCCCGACCTTCCGCACCACGCCGTGATAGGGCACGATGGGCCCGGCGTCGGCGGAACGGAAAATGCAAGTGAACTCGTGAACCGAGCCGATCAGGAAGCCGATCGAGCCGGACCCGCGGCACTCCAGCACGCCGGCCTGGACCCCGGATTGCGCGGCCGCCGGTCCGACGGAAGCGGCGAGCGCCGCCGCAAACGTACCCATCCACCAAGAACGCATCATGATGTTCCCCTGTTGATCCGCAGGAAAGAGAATACAGGAGCCGCGCCGGGAAGGCGACTGAATCTCGGCCGTCGTTCCGGCCGAGCGCACTTGCGGTGCGCAAGAGCCGGAACCCGCGACCCCCGCTCGTAATCGCATCCGCGTGCGTGGATCCCGGCTCGCGCGGCGCTGCGCGCCGCTTGGCCGGGATGACGCCGCCGAACCAGGCTCAGCTCAGATTGCCGCAGAAGCGCTGGATCCGGCGGCAAGCCTCCTCGAGATCTTCGGTCTTGGTCGCGTAGGAGATCCGGAACGCCGGCCCCGACCCGAACGCCGTGCCCTGCACCACCGCCACGCCTTCCGCTTCGAGCAGCTCGGTGACGAAATCCTGGTCGGTCTCGAGCTTCTTGCCCGAGGCCGCCGTTCTGCCCATCGTGCCCGCGCACGAGGGGTATACGTAGAACGCGCCTTCCGGCTTGGGACAGCTCAGCCCGCGGGCCTGGTTGAGCATGGAGACGACGAGGTCGCGGCGCTCCTTGAACACCTTGTTGTTCCGCGCGATGAAATCCTGCGGGCCGTTGAGCGCCTCGACCGCCGCCCATTGCGCGATCGAGCACGGATTGGAGGTCGATTGCGACTGCAAGGTCGCCATCGCGTCGATCAGGGGCTTGGGGCCGCCGCCGTAGCCGATGCGCCAGCCGGTCATGCAATAGGTCTTGGACACGCCGTTCACGGTGAGGGTGCGGTCGTAGAGCTTCGGCTCGACCTGCGCCGGCGTGGTGAAGACGAAATCGTCGTAGACCAGGTGCTCGTACATGTCGTCGGTGAGCACCCAGACGTGCGGGTGGCGCAGCAGCACTGCGGTGAGCGCCTTGAGCTCCGCGCGCGTGTAGGCGGCGCCGGTCGGGTTCGACGGTGCGGCGTGATCGCTTTGTCGAGCGCGTCGGGCTCCAGCTTGAAGCCGCGCGCGAGCTTGGTCGGGACGCTCACCGGAGTGCCGCCCGCGAGCAGCACCATGTCGGGATAGCTCGCCCAATACGGCGCCGGCACGATGACCTCGTCGCCCGGATTGAGCGTCACCGCGAGCGCGTTGTAGAGCACCTGCTTGCCGCCGGTGCCGACGCTGATTTGCGAGGCCTTGTAATCGAGCTCGTTCTCGCGCTTGAACTTGCGCACGATCGCCGCCTTGAGCTCGGGAATGCCGTCGACCGCGGTGTAGCGCGTGTGGCCGGCGTCGATGGCGCGCTTGGCGGCCTCGCGGATGTTGTCCGGCGTATCGAAGTCGGGCTCGCCGGCGCCGAGCCCGATCACGTCGCGGCCGGCGGCTTTGAGCTCGCGCGCCTTGTCCGTCACCGCGATGGTGGGCGACGGCTTGACGCGCGCCAGCATGTCCGCAAGGAAGCCCATAATAATCTCCAATACGTTCTCCCGTCTTGCCAGCGAAGGCGGATTCGGGTCCCAAGTGGTCCCAAGTAATGCGCCGGCAAATCCTCGGCAAGTGAAAATCCCACACGGATTTTGGTCGGCCTTCATGGTGAGGTGGCCGGCCGTCCTTCGAGGCTCGGCGCTTCGCGCCTCGCACCTGAGGATGACGGCCGGCCCACGAACCACGATCACGTTCGCAGATGCGAACGATCGCGTTCGCTGATGCAGCGCGGAATGATCTTTCTTTCGTCGGCGGAATGGGAGAGCATTCTTCTGATTTCGGCAGCCGCGGTGATCGGTCACACCATTTTGCGCACGGCCGTCATAGCGGCCTTGCAATCGCCGGATCCAATCCGCTTCATGCGACTCATTCGCGAGCATGCGGCGGCAACGACAACAATCGCGAGGACGGGATGAAACACTACAGCGGCACCTATACGCTCTACTCCATGCAATGGTCGGGCAATTGCTACAAGGTCCGGCTGGCGCTGGCGCAGCTGGGAATTTCCTACCGTCTGGTGGAGCTCGACATCGTCAAGGGCGAGACGCGTACGCCGGAGTTTTTGGCCAAGAATCCCGGCGGCCGCGTGCCGCTGCTGGAAGTCGCACCGGGGCGATATCTGCCGGAATCCAACGCGATCCTCTGGTACATCGCCGGCGGCACCTCGCTCGCGCCGGAGGACCGCATCGACCGCGCCGAGGCACTGCAATGGATGTTCTTCGAGCAGCATTCGCTCGAGCCCAATCTCGGCCAAGCCCGCTTCTGGCTCACCTTGGTCAAGGGCGGACGCGAGCTGCAGCGGCATTCGCTCGAGGACTGGATGGAGAAGGGCTATCAGGCGCTCTCGGTGATGGAAAAGCATCTCGCGCGACGCCGCTTCTTCGCCGCCAACCGCTACACCATCGCCGACATCGCGCTCTATGCGTACACCCACGTGGCGCACGAGAGCGATTTCGATCTTTCCGGATTTCCGGCGCTGCGGGCTTGGCTCAAGCGCGTCGCGAGCCAGCCGAACTACATCCCGATGGATTGGCACCCAGCCGCCGCGGCGGCAGTCGCGGAATAGTCCCGCGTCTCCCGGGCGCAACGCGGCCCCCGAAGGAGGGCCGGGTGGGGCTCGCAGGTGCAGTCGCCCCACCCCGATCGCCTTCGCTTCGCTCAGGCGATCGACCCTCCCCACCGCGCTGTCGCGCGGGGGGAGGGAGAAGCGCGCGTGCCTCCCGGCCTTGCCGGCAAGCCGCAATTCTGCGGTAATTTCGTGCCGGATTGCGGCTCGCCGGCCGCCGGCTCGCCGGCCCCCAGGAGGAGATCGCATGCGCCAGGCCCGCCTCGTTTCGATTGCGTTTGCCCTGCTCGTCGCGGCCGGATCGGTATCCGCCCCTGCCCAGCAGCAGGTGCCCTTACCGATGCAGCCGGCGCCTCCCGGGCCGTACAAATCGATCGCAGTCACGCTGCCGCCGCGCCAAAGCGATGCGAGCCTCGATGCGTTCCGCAAGGAGCTCGGCGACATCGCCAAGAAGAAGGATTCTGCCGCCCTTGCCGCCAAGGTGGTGACGAAGGGCTTCTTCTGGCAGCGCGAGGACAGCGACGACGCCGATGCGAAGAAATCCGGGATCGACAATCTGGCGGCGGCGATCGGGCTCGACGCGCCGGACGGCTCGGGCTGGCAGGCGCTGGCGAATTATGCCGCCGATGCCACCGCCGCGCCGCTGCCGGAGATGAAGGGCGTGGTCTGCAGCCCGGCGGCGCCGAGCTTCAACGAAGCGGAAATGGAGAAGCTCGCGCAGAGCACGCGCACCGATCCGGCCGACTGGGCCTATCCGACCGCGACCGGCGTCGAGATCCGGGCCAAGCCGGAAGCGGCTGCCGCGGTCGTGGAAAAGCTCGGCATGGTGATGGTGCGCATCCTGCCGGAAGAGGACCAGCCCAATGGCGACTGGCTCAAGCTCGTGACCCCGTCCGGCAAAATCGGCTACGTTTCCGGCAATGTGCTCGCCCCGTTCGGCTCCGACCAGCTCTGCTACCAGAAGGACGGCGGCGGCTGGAAGATCGCCGGCTATATCGGCGCCGGCACCGGGCAGGAGTGACTCTCTGGGCTCGTCGTCCCCGCGAAAGCGGGGACCCATGATCACCGCCCTTCAGTCGCTTGCCAGATCGTGTTCATGGGTCCCGGCTCGCGGCCGCTGCGCGGCGTGGCCGGGATGACGGTGAGGCGTGCGGCGCCCGGGAATAAATCGCACGCTCAGCCGGTCTCCCTCGCGTCCGCCGACCGTTTGCGCCGCGAAGAATTCGGCGTAAACCGCCCCGAGCCGAGGCGTGCATGCGCATGGAATTTGTAGGGCAGGCCCGGCCGGCCGGCGGAGAGCGCGTGAGCGGCGAGGACGAGAAGGCATTGTTCGCGCGCGTGGTGCTGCCGCATCTCGGCGACGCATTCGCGTTGGCGCGCTGGCTCACCGGCGACCGCGCCGACGCCGAGGACGTGGTCCAGGATGCGTGCCTGCGCGCGCTGCGCGGGATTGGCGGATTCTCGGGCGGCAATTCGCGCGCCTGGGTGCTGACCATCGTGCGCCACACCGCCTACACCTGGCTCGGCAAGAACCGGCCGGCGGCGCTGGTGGTGACCGAGGATCTCGAGGCGGTGGAGCGCGCGGAGTTTTCGCGCGGCGGGGGCGCCGCCGCAGCGGCGGGCGAGACCCCGGAGGCGGCGCTGATCGCCAAGGCCGACGCGGCGCGGCTCGAGGCCGCGATCCAAAAACTGCCGCCGCCGTTCCGGGAGACGCTGGTGCTGCGCGACCTGCAGGGACTCGACTACAAGGAGATCGCCAAGGTGACCGGCGTGCCGATCGGCACGGTGATGTCGCGGCTGGCGCGGGCGCGGCAGCGATTGATGACCGCGATCGGAAAGGACGAGGGATGAACATGCCCTTCACTCGACGCGTCGTCCCGGCCAAGGCCGCGCAGCGGCCGCGAGCCGGGATCCATGACCACCGGCGTGTCCGTTCCGCACAAATCGTGGTCATGGGTCCCCGCTTTCGCGGGGACGACGAAGTGGATTGGAATCCGAAATGACCCAAAGTTCCGAAGACGAAAAATTGCTCGTCCACGCCTATGTCGACGGCGAGCTCGACCCGGCCAACGCCCGCGCGCTCGCGGCGCGCATCGAGGAGAATCCGGCGCTCGCGGCCGAGCGCGACCGCATCGAGGCGCTGCAGCGCGCGCTGCGCACGCAGTTTCCGATTGCCGCGCCGCCCGCCGGCTTGCGCGCGCGCATCGAGCGCGCCGCCGGTCTGCGCCGCGCGCCGGCGCGGCCGACCTGGATGGCGATGGCCGCATCGGTGGCGCTCGCGCTGATGCTCGGCAGCGGCGCGACGTTCGTCACGCTCGCGCCGCGCGGCGATGCGGCGGCCGACGCCGTCGTCGCCGACCACATCCGCGCCCTGATGGCGCCGCAGCCGGCCGACGTCGCTTCCTCGGACCGCCACACCGTCAAGCCGTGGTTCAACGGCAAGATTCCGGAATCGCCGCGCGTGGTCGATCTCGCCAAGGCGGATTTCCCGCTGCTGGGCGGCCGCATCGACGTGATCGGCCGAACGCCGGCGCCGGTGCTGGTCTACGGCCATCGCAAGCACGTCATCAGCCTCACGGCGGTGCCCACGCCCGGCAAGCCGGACG
>VAZU01000250.1:3552-7149 GCA_005884745.1 Alphaproteobacteria bacterium | reverse complement strand
GCCATGGATAGCCGGACCCACACCGAGTTTCATCGCGCCGAGGAGGCGGATTCGCCCGCGGCGTGGCTCCGCCTTGCCGCCGCGGTGCTGATCGGCACCATCGGCGGCGTCGGCTTGTGGTCGGTCGTGGTGGCGTTGCCGGCGGTGCAGGCCGAGTTCGGCGTCGCCCGCGCCGACGCCTCGCTGCCCTACACGCTTTCCATGCTCGGCTACGCGTTCGGCGGCGTCGCCATGGGAAAACTGTCCGACCGCTACGGCATCGTGCGCCCGATGGTGTTGGGCGTCGTGGTGCTCGGCCTCGGCTATGTGCTGGCCGGCGCCGCGGCCGCGAACCTTTGGCAATTCGCCCTCGCCTACGGCGTGCTGATCGGCACCGGAAGCTCGGTGACGCTCGGCCCGCTGATGGCGGATCTCTCGAATTGGTTCGAGCGCCGGCGCGGCGTCGCGGTGGCGCTGGTCGCCTCCTCGAATTATTTCGCCGGCACGCTGTGGCCGCCTTTGGTGCAGCATTTCATCGCGGCGGCGGGCTGGCGCGCGACCCACGTCGGCATCGGGCTGTTCTGCGCGGCGACCATGCTGCCGCTGGTGTTTCTCTTGCGCCGGCGCCCGGAAATGCGCCGGGCCGTCGCGGCGGATGCGTTGCTCGCGCACGCGCAGGGCAAGCTTGCGCTCTCGCCCCGCGCGCTGCAGATCCTGCTGTGCGTCGCGGGGCTTGCCTGCTGCGTCGCCATGTCGATGCCGCAGGTCCACCTCGTCGCCTATTGCGGCGATCTCGGCTACGGGGTCGCGCGCGGCGCCGAGATGCTCTCGCTCATGCTGGCGTGCGGCATCGTCAGCCGCATCGGCTCCGGGTTTCTGGCCGACCGCATCGGCGGCCTGGCGACCTTGCTGATCGGCTCGCTGCTGCAGGGCGCGGCGCTGCTGCTCTACCTGATGTTCAACGGGCTCGCCTCGCTCTACGTGATCTCGGCGCTGTTCGGGTTCTTCCAGGGCGGCCTCGTGCCGATGTACGCGGTGATCGTGCGCGACTATTTTCCGCCGCGGGAGATCGGAACCCGGCTCGGCCTGGTGCTGATGGCGACCCTGTTCGGCATGGCGCTCGGCGGCTGGATGTCCGGGTTCATTTTCGATCTCACCGGATCCTACCGGGCCGCGTTCGCCAACGGCCTGCTGTGGAATCTCGTCAACGTTTCGATCGTGGCGTCGCTGGTGCTGCGCTCGAGCCGGCGCTTGGCGCCGGCGTGACGAGCCTCAGTGGCAAAGCGGTGGTGGTTGCGTCGCTTTTGCAAGGCATTATCTTCATGTATGTTTCCGACCGGTCGGGCAAGGAGTTCCGCCGTGGCAACGATGATTTCCGAGGTTTACGACGCATTCATCGCTGCGGGTGCGCCGGAGGAGAAGGCCCGAAAGGCGGCCGAAGCGCTCGCCGATTACGAAAATCGATTTACGCGGATCGATACCGAGTTGCTGATCCTGAAATGGATGGTGGGATTCGGCATAGCACTGAACGTGGCGATCCTTACGCGTTTATTCCTTCATTGATACACCGGGTCTTCGCCAGGCGTGTGTATCCGCAGAAGCGTGTGTGCGGCGCTCTCCGAACGCCGCATTGAATTGCATCAGCGCCCCGCCGACTCCAAAAACGCGACGATCTTGGCGCGCTCTTCGGCCGAGGCGATACCGCCATAGGGCTTCATGTTGTTGCCGGACACGACCGCGTCGGGATTGGCGATGAAGCGATCGAGGTTCTGCTTGTCCCAGACGAGATCGACCTTCTTCATCGATTCCGAATAATTGTAGTTCGGCAAGGACCCGGCCTTGCGGCCGATCACGCGGGAGAGGCTGGGGCCGAGGCGATTGTCGCCTTCGCGCACGGTGTGGCAGGTGCGGCAGGCGTTGTTGAAGGCGATCTGGCCGGCATCGTCCTGGGCGAGCGCCGGCGCGCACAGCAGGACCAGTCCGATGGCCATCGGCGGGATTGCGATCGCCGGATATCTCATTGAACCCTCCTGCAACCCTCCTGGGTCCCAGAATCCTCGAACGCCTTAATGAAGGCTTGCGTTCCCGTTTCGCGTAGAGCAATGGACCCCGGATCTGCGCTGAACCGCGTTCGGGGGACGTCCAGGTGCGATCACACCACGACGGTGAGCCGTCTCGCCGCGCGGGTGATGCCGGTGTAGAGCCAACGCTCGCGGCTGTCCGGGAAGGCGAAGGATTCGTCGAACAGCACCACGTCGTCCCATTGCGAGCCTTGCGCCTTGTGCACGGTGAGCACATAGCCGAAATCGAACTCGTCGTAGCGCTTGCGCTCGCGCCAGTCGAACGCCTCGATGCCGCCGAGAAAACATTCCGGGCGCACCGAGGCCTTCACGGTGCGCGCCCCGATGCTCTCGTCGGGTTTCAGCCGCAGGCGCAAGGTGCGCGCCCGCGAGGTCTTGCGTTCCTCGACCAGCCACAGCGAGCCGTTGAACAATCCCTTGCGGCGGTTGTTGCGCAGGCACACCAATTTATCGCCGGCAACCGGCAGCACGTCGGCAAGCCCGCGGCGCTCGCGCATGCGGGCGTTATAGGCGCGGCGCGTCGCGTTGCGGCCGACCAGGATCTGGTCGGTCTCGAGCGCCCGCTGCGGATCGAAGTCTTCGCGCAAAACCACTTCGGTGAGCCCGTAGCGGCCCGGCGCGAGCCGATTGCCGGCGCGCACCTCCATCGACAGGCGCACGATCGGGTCGTTGCGCGCCTGGCGGTGCACTTCGGTCAGCATGGCGTCGGGCTCCGCGGCGGTGAAAAAACCGCCGCCCTGGATCGGCGGCAGCTGCGCGGGATCGCCGAGCACCAGCAAGGGCACGCCGAACGACAGCAGATCGCCGCCGAGCTCGACGTCGACCATGGAGCATTCGTCGATGACGATGAGCTTCGCCTTGGCGGCCGGCCCCTCGTGCCACAGGTCGAAGCTCGGTGTCTCTTCGCCGCTGTCGTGCGCCTGGTAGATCATGCCGTGGATGGTGGTGGCGGCCTCGCAGCCCTTGCTGCGCATGACGGAAGCCGCCTTGCCGGTGAAGGCGCCGAACAGCACCTTGCCGTCGACATGCTGGGCAATGTGTTTCGCCAACGTGGTCTTGCCGGTGCCGGCATAGCCGAACAGCCGGAAAATCTGCGCCGCGCCGCGGCCCGGCTTCGCCTTGAGCCAGCCGGCGACGGCCTCGAGCGCGGCATCCTGATGCGGGGTGAAGGTGGTCATGGATGGTCGCCGGACCTTACCGGGTTTGGTGGCGGGAGCCCAGTATCAGCGCCGTCATTCCGCGGCGCGGGCACGGCCCGCGAACCATGCCCCCCGCGAAGGCCGGGGCCGGACCCATGCACGCCGACTCGTGTAATGTGGCACCCACGGAGTTCACGGGTCCCAGTTCCCTCGCGCTGCTCGGGCCCGGGACGACGATGAAGGGAAGCCGCATGCAGCCGAGCGAGGTCAAGACTGCGGCCGATGCCAAGAACATCGTGGGCGAGCGCAAGCTCACCCACGTCAAGGTCGGCGTGTTCGATGCCGACGGCGTGCTGCGCGGCAAATATCTCGCCCGCGAAAAATTCGAAGCCGCGCTC
>VAZU01000250.1:0-3513 GCA_005884745.1 Alphaproteobacteria bacterium | reverse complement strand
ACCGCCTATCCGGATGCCCAATGCGCGATCGTGCCGGAAACCTGCCGGGCGCTGCCGCTCGAAGGCGACATGCTGCTGTTCCTGGCCGAGTTCGCGCCTCCGGCCCAGGTGCTATGTCCGCGCGGTACCTTGAAGCGCGTGCTCGCGCGCGCGAAAAACCTGGGCTATTCAGCGCAGGCGTCCGCCGAATACGAGTTCTTCCTGTTCGAGGAGACGCCGCATTCGGTGCGCGAGAAGAATTTTCGCAACCTGCGGACCATCACGCCGGGCTATTTCGGCTATTCGCTGCTGCGCGCTTCTGTTCACGCGGAGTTCTACGAGGACCTCCTGAAGCTGTGCGAGGCCATGCGCTTTCCGCTCGAGGGCCTGCATACCGAAACCGGCCCCGGCGTCGTCGAGGCGGCGATCAGCCATGCGGACGCGCTCGAAGCCGCGGATCGCGCCGCGCTGTTCAAGACCTACACGAAAATCCTGGCCGAGCGCCGCGGCTGGATGGCGACCTTCATGGCGAAATGGTCGCGCGACTGGCCGGGGCAATCGGGCCATCTGCATATTTCACTGCAGGACAAGCGCGGCCGCCCGGCGTTCCACGACGCAAAGCAGCCGCATCACATCTCGGACACGATGCGCTGGTTCATCGGCGGCCAGCAGGCGCTGCTGCCGGAGTTTCTGGCGATGGTGGCCCCGACGGTGAACAGCTACACGCGGCTGATCCCCGGCTTCTGGGCCCCGACCGACGCCAGCTGGGGCATCGACAACCGTACCTGCGCGCTCCGCGCGATTCCGGGCTCGGCGAAATCCCAGCGCGTCGAATATCGGATCGCGGCGGCCGACATCAATCCGTACATCGCGCTCGCCGCCGCGATCGGCTCGGGAATTTGGGGCATCGAGCATCAGATCGAGCCGGACGCGCCGATTGTCGGCAATGCCTATGCGCAGACCTATCCGCAGGCGCGCCGGCTGCCGCGCACGCTGTGGGACGCGGCGCAACGGCTCAAGCAATCGCAGCCGGCGCGCGCGCTGTTCGGCGATGCCTTCGTCGAGCATTACGCCGCGACCCGCGAGTGGGAGGAGCGTGAGTTCCGCAAGGCCATCACCGATTGGGAGCTCGCCCGCTATTTCGAGATCGTGTGATGCCATTGCGCGGCGATTGGAGCTATCCGACCTCGGTGCGGTTCGGCGCCGGGCGCATCGCCGAGCTGGCGGACGCGACCCGCGCTGCCGGCATGGCGAGGCCGCTGTTCGTCACCGACCCGAAGCTCGCCGCCACCGCGACGGCGAAGCGCGCGCTCGGCCTGCTGGATGCGGCGGGCATTCCCGCAAGCTTGTTCGCAGACGTGCGGCCCAACCCGGTCGAGGCCAACGTCCGGGCCGGTGTGGCGGCGTTCCGGGCAGGGGGCCACGACGGCATCGTGACGCTGGGCGGCGGCTGGGCGCTCGATGCCGGCAAGCTCATCGCCTTCCTGGCCGGGCAGAGCCGGCCGATCTGGGACTTCGAGGACGTCGGCGATTATTGGAAGCGGGCGGACGCCGAGGCGATTGCACCGGTCGTGGCGGTGCCGACCACGGCGGGCACCGGCTCCGAGGTCGGGCGCGCCGCCGTCGTGACCGACGAAGCCATCCAGACCAAGAAAATCATTTATCATCCGCGCATGCTGCCCAAGATCGCGATCTGCGATCCCGAGCTGACGCTGGGCATGCCGCCGATGCTCACCGCCGGAACCGGCATGGACGCCTTCTCGCATTGTTTGGAGGCCTATTGCGTGCCGTCCTATCATCCGCTCGCCGACGGCATCGCCATCGAAGGCATGCGGCTCGTCAAGGAGAACCTCGCGCGCGCCGTCAAGGATGGCGGCGATATCGAGGCGCGCGCGAACATGATGGCGGCCGCCGTCGCAGGCGCGACCGCATTCCAAAAAGGGCTCGGCGCGATCCACGCGCTCTCCCATCCGGTCGGCGCGCTCCACGACACCCACCACGGCCTCACCAATGCGGTGTTCGCGCCTTATGTGCTCGCGTTCAACCGCAAGGCCATCGAGGCAAAGATCCGCCGCCTGTCTGCTTATCTCGGGCTCAAGCCGAGCTTTCGCGCCTTTCTCGATTGGGTGCTGGCGCTGCGCGCCGAGATCGGCATTCCCCACACGCTTGCCGGTCTCGACGTGGACGATCGCAATATCGATCGCATCGTCGCCATGGCGCCGAACGATCCGACCGCCGGCGGCAATCCGGTCCTGTTCGACAAGCGCGCGGCGCGAACCATCTTCAAACGCGCGCTGGAGGGCCGGCTATGACCGCATATCTCAACATGTCCGCGCGCCGGGTCGCCCCGCCGTCACGGACCAGGAGCGGCCTCGTTCCCCGACGGGATCCAGCACCGGGACTGGCGCGGGGAAGCGTCCGGTTGCGATCGGAGGTGCGGCATAGCATATAGCGGCACCGGCATCGCCCGCGAATCGGGCCCGTAGCTCAATGGTCAGAGCCGACCGCTCATAACGGTCTGGTTGGAGGTTCGAGTCCTCCCGGGCCCACCATTTTTCAGCTTTTCCCGTGTCGTTCACGCACGAATGTTCGCGTTTGATTCACGTATATCGTTGGCCAATCATTGGTCAACGCAGCCTTGATGGACAGGGGTTGACGGCCGAACACCGGCGGTCGGATCGGGGCGAACAGACCCCACCCCACGATCCGAGCCCATGTCTGGGATGCTCATACGCTGCCGTTTGCCGACGACTCATTCGATGCCGTGACGTTCCAGTTTGCATCGCGCCATCTCGAGATCAAAGAGCGCCTGACCGCGCCGGGCTACTGCTACACCGGCTACGCATGCTCCATTACGCGAATTATCGCTTTTTTTTCTTCGCGAAAATCACGTTCCAGTTATCCTTATAAGCTTTAGAAACCGGTTTCTGGCGCTCGCCCCTGCTATAGCCGGAGGGTAAGTCGGCAGCTATCTCGCCGCCCTCAGCCTTGGATAGGTCTACACCTGAAGTGCCCTTACTCTTTGGAGGGGGCTCATTTTTTTGAGCGGGGTTAGTTTTAACTTTCTTATCGTCGCTGGCCATCATCTTTCCTAACGCTGATTTGTCTGATCAAGTCGACAATGCCACTGAAGTTTCATCAGCGGTGATTAGAGCCTTGCGCGGCGCGCGTGCCCTGTTCGAATGGTGCGCTGGTCCTGGACGCGACGCTCGTCTTTGAGTGCCGGCAAGCTGATGGTGTTCGCCCATTGTCGAGAGCCTGTCCGTTAAAGCTTGAGCCGTTACCTTCTGCGTCGGGTTGGATATCTACTCTTCCTCGAATCTGTCAGATCTTATAAGTGTCGCGTACCCTCAGCAAGCAGTTGCTATTGGCGGATCCACCCCGCAGCTTCTGCCCGAGATCGACGACCTCGTACAACCCATATCCGCTCCAGCCGAAGGCACTTGGAAACTTGAGCGGTACCAGGTCACGGGAATGGTGGGCCTGTCGCAAACCTCATCCGGCTGGCAGATGATCGCGAATCGGGCGTGATCC
>VAZU01000002.1 GCA_005884745.1 Alphaproteobacteria bacterium | reverse complement strand
TCCGGCCAGCGGCGGTCGTTGCAAATGCACATGCCCAAAATGCCGCCAAGAGTCCGCCACACCGGAAAGCCGAGGTCGCCCGGCTCGAAATAACGCTTCTCCAGGTGCTGGAAGCTGCGCTGCGGGTCGAACTCGGAATGGCCGGGCAGATGCACCTTGCGGTACTTGCCGACGATCGTTCCGTCGCGATCGACCAGGATCGAGGTGTTGAAATGGCGGCCTTCCGGCGTGAGCTCGGCATAGCCGAAGGACAGGCCGATCTGATACTCCGCGGCGCGCTCGAACAGCGGCCGCGTCGCCGCGTTAGGCATCTCGCGCTCGAACCAGGCGTCGACCTCGGCTTGGTCCTGCATGTACCAGCGCGGAAAGAACGTAGTGAGCGCGAGCTCCGGATAAACCACGAGGTCGCATTTGCGCGCGCTCGCCTGATCGATGAGGTCGATCATGCGCTTGACCACGACCTGCCGGCTGTCGGCCTTGTGAATGGGGCCCATCTGAGCGGCCCCCACGCGCAGCACTCGACTCAAAAGCTCCTCCCCTGTCCTGACCGGCTCACGACGCGATCCGCCGCTCGAGCCGGCTCACCAGACGCACGATCGGCCACAGCATGACCAGGTAGATCCCCGCCGCGAGCACGATCGGCGAGGTGTTGAAGGTGATCGACCGCGCCATGTCGGCCGAATACAGCAGTTCCGGCAGCGCGACAACGCTGGCGAGCGAGGTCAGCTTCACGACCTCGACCGTGTTGGAGATGAGATCGGGCAGCACGTTGCGCACGGCCTGCGGCAGCACGACGTAGATCAGCGCCTGGCGCGCCTTCAGGCCGGTCGAGCGCGCGGCGTCCCACTGGCCATGCCCGACGCTCTCGATCCCGGCGCGGTAGATCTCGCCGTAATAGCTCGAATTGTTGAGCAGGAAGGCGATGGCGACCGCGGCGAGCGGAGAGAGCCGGATGCCCGCGAACGGCAGGCCCGCATAGACGAAGATCAAGAGCACCAGCGGCGGGATCGCGCGAAAGAAGTCGATCGCGGCGGCGGCGCTCCAGCGCACCGCGCGCGAGCGCGCCAGCGAGGTGAGCGCTACCAGCAGCCCGCCGATCAGCCCGAGCGGAATGACCACGAGGCAGAGCACGAGGGTCTGGCCGAGCCCGGTGAGGAGCAGCGGCAGGGCGCGCGCCATGATGGCGAAATCGAAGAACTGCTGGAGCAGCGCCTGCATCAGGCCCTCCGCCAGGCGAACCGCGTCTCCAGCCAGCGGCCCAGCACGACGACGGGAATGAAGAGGATCACATAGGCGATCGCCCCCATCGTCAGCGGCGTCGCGTTGCCGGCGAAGGACTGCCCGGTCGTCGCCTGGCTGAGGATCTCGGAAACGCCGATCACCATCCCGAGCGCGGTGTTCTTGGCGATCGCGAGCGTGCGGTTGGTGAGGGGAGCAACGGTCAGCCGCACGGCCTGGGGCAGCACGATGTAGGCCAGCGTGCTGACAAAGCCGATTCCGGTCGAGCGCGCCGCTTCCCATTGGCCCTTGGGGATCGAGAGGATGCCGGCCCAGAAAATCTCCTCGGCAAAAGCGGCGAGCACGCAGGAGAGCACGAGCCAAAGCACGGCGAAGGAAGGCAGGTTGATGCCGACACTGGGCAGCCCGAAATAGACGAGCAGCACCAGCACGAGCGGCGGCAGCGCGCGGAGCATGTCGGCGAAGATGACGATCAACGCGCTGAGCGGCAGGATGCGGAACGCGCGCAGGATCGCCAGCACGAGGCCGAGCAGGATGCCGGTGATCACCACCGCGGCGGCGATCTCGACCGTCACCGCCATGCCGTCGAGAATGGCGGGCAAATACCGCTCGATCAGCTGCCATTTGAAGAACGCATCGAGAAAGCGCGACCACGCGTCCATGACGCTAAGTCCGGGCCACGATCTGCTCTGCACCTCTCCCCGCACGGCGGGGAGAGGTCGACCGCATGAAGTGCGGTCGGGTGAGGGGCTCTTGCATTGATAATAACTGCGATAATAATTGCCCCTCACCCCAACCCTCTCCCCGCAGGCGGGGAGAGGGAGTCATTTGCGGCTCGGTCGGAGTCAATGCGCCACCCTCTTCGGCATATCTACCGCGCGATCTCGGCGATGAACGCCTGGGTGCGCACCTCACGCGGTCCGGAGAAAATCTGCTCGGGCGTCCCCTCCTCCACGATCAACCCATGGTCCATGAAGATCACCCGGTCGGCGGCGTCACGCGCGAACCGCATCTCGTGGCTCACCACCAGCATGGTCATTCCGCCGGCCTTGAGCTCGCGCATCACCTTGAGCACGCTGCCGACGAGCTCGGGATCGAGCGCCGAGGTCGGCTCGTCGAACAGCATGATCTTCGGCCCGAGCGCCAGCGCCCGCGCGATGGCGACGCGTTGCTGCTGGCCGCCGGAAAGCTCCGCCGGATAGGCGTTGGCCTTCTCGGCGAGGCCGACCCGGGCGAGCGCGGCAAGCGCCAGCGCCTCCGCCTCGGTGCGCTTGCGGCCCAGCACCCTGCGCAACGCCAGCGCCACGTTGCCGAGCGCGCTCATGTGCGGATAGAGATTGAATGACTGGAACACCATGCCGATGCGGCGGCGCATGGCATTGATGTCGGTCGATCGCGCCATGAGATCGACGCCGTCGATCGAGATCGATCCGCCGGTCGGTTCCTCGAGGCGGTTGCAGCAGCGCAGCAGCGTGCTCTTGCCCGAGCCCGACGGCCCGATGATGAACACCAGCTCCTGCGGCAATACCTCAAGATCGATCCCGCGCAGTACCTCGAGATGGCCGAAGCTCTTGCGCAGCCCGCGAACCTCCAGGATCGGCGGCCGATTGGAGGTCATCTGCAATGACAAAGGACGATCGCATTTGACTCCGAGCGCGCCACAATCGGCCCCCTCCCCCAGCCGAACTCGGGTGTTCCCGAGTTCGGCAGTTGATAATCGGTCCAAATCGGAAACATCCGAAGTGGACACGGGGGAGGGATGGGGAGGGGGGCGTTTGTTTGATTCTGCGGACCCGCTACCCCCCTCCCGGCTCGCGCGTGCCAAGTCGGATGTTTCCGACTTGGCCAATGTAAACGCCGAAATCGGCAAAAGCCGATTTCGGTTGGCGCGCGAGCCGACCTCCCCCTCAAGGGGGGAGGTAACCGGAGCGAGCTGGCAGATACGAGCATGTATGGACCGTCAATCGCACTTGGGCGTGTGCTCGGTCGGATCGTAGCCCTGCATGTTGGGGACGCCGTAGCCCGGGAACACGGTGACGGCCGCGGAGCCCGGCTGCGGGTCGATGCCGAACCATCTCTTGTGCATCTTGGCGATCGTGGCGTCGAGCTTCATGCATTCGATCGCGTTCTCGAGTTGCTTGCGCAGCTCGGTCGAATCCTTGCGCAGCGGCGCCGCCCACACCAGGCCGGTCGAATAATAATACGACAATTCGAGCTGCGGGTTGTTCTTGGCCGCCCAGGCGATCGCCGTGTTGCCGGCGACATTGGCGTCGGCGCGGCCGGCGAGCACCGCCTGCACCGCGTCGGTCTGGGTGCCGAAGGATTCCACCTTCCAGCCGATCTTCGGCTCGAGGTCGCGTGCCCAGGAATCGTAGGCCGATCCCTTGTTCACGGCGACGACCTTGCCCTTGAGGTCCTCGAGCTTTTCCACCTTCGGCGCGCCCTTCTTGATCAGGAACTGAAAGTCGGTGTTGAGATAGCCTTCGGTGAACAGCAGGTTCTCGGCGCGCTCCTTGGTCACGGTGGTGGGAGCCGCGATGAAATCGTAGGTGCCGGCCTGCAGCGCGGGCAACAGGCCGGAGTATTGCGCGGCGTCGATCGTGATCCGGCGATGCAGCCGTTTGGCGATCTCGTTGGCAAGATCGATGTTGAAGCCCTCGTAGCCGCCGGAAAGGCTCGGCATCGCGTGGGGCGCAAAGGTGCCGTCGACCGCGGTCCGCAGCGGCGGTTCCTCGGCGGACGCCGAAGCCGCGGCGAGCAGCAGGACCGCGGCCGCCCCCGCAAATGCATGTCGTCTCATGAGGATTCTCCCCGTGCGCGCGGCAGTTCTTGATCGAGGCAATTTCCCAACCTATAGCAATGGTTTGGGAACGCACAAGGCAAACGCGTCCGGCGGCACAACGGTTGTGGCAACCACTCTAGGACACTTCCATGAGGCACTCGGTCCTGGCAATCGCGGCAATTTTTGCAACGCTCACGCAAGCCTCGGCGCAAACGCCAACCGAGATGCTGGAGCACATCGACGATCTCGGAAGGACAAACGAGAAGCTGCAGGAGAGGGTCAAAAGCCTCGAAAATGACAACAAGGCGCTGCGCGAGCGGCTGAAGCAGCTCGGAGCCGGAGAGCCGAGCCCGGCATCGGTCGCACCGCAGCCGGTTCCCACTACGGCGGCTCCGAGGATCGGAGCGCAGGGCCCGGCGTCCCGGACGCTGCCATTGCCGTCCCCGGTCGGCATCGCTGCGGTATCGCACAACGGCACCATCGATCTGGATTCCCATCCGCAGGGCGCGCAGGCGGCGACTTCACTCGGCTCCGGCTGCGAGACGCCTTGCGCGATGGAAATTTCGGCCGACGCGCCGTTCACGGTGACGTTCACGCACCCCGGCTACGCACCCGCCGCGGTCAACATCCGGATTCAGCCCGGCCAGCCGGGCGTGTCGGACCCGCAGTTCTCGCCGAACCCGGTGTTCGTCCAGCTTGCGCCGCAAGCCAGGAAGAAGCCGGCAACATCGGGCCCGCAAAAGCTTGGTCCGGCGCGGTGAGTGTGGGCGATCCGGAATCTTCGCTGCACGGAAATATCCCGCCCCTCGACAGCTGTTTATGAAAATGCGATCGGTTTGCCGGCCTGCACGGCTGAGCCAGCGAATTTTCCGCCGAGGACGATGAATCCCGTAACATACGAGCCGGCTACCCCTTGAGGATGAAGACACCGGGAAGGACGGTATCGCCAACTGCGCGGCGGGCGCCACGCAGTTCAGCTTGCGATGGATCTCCCAAACACCGAGGCAGTCGGCGCGATCGTGGCTCTGCTGCTCGCCCGGACCAAACGAGGTGACGGAATGAAGCCGTGGGTGCGTCTCGTCGTGCCGTTGTGCATCGCCGTTGCATGGGTCCATTCCCCGGCCCTCGCCCAGCAGCCGGCGAAAGATCCGCGTATCGGCTTCCTGTGGAGCGGCGTGGCCGAGGCGGCGGCGGTACGGATGAATGCGTTTTTGGAAGGAGTGCGCGGCGCGCTGCGCGCCCAGGGGGACCACATCGAGCTGGTCGCCCGCATCGCGGACGGGAACCAGGCACGGCTGCCGACGCTTGCCGCCGAGCTCGTCGCCGGCAAGGTCGACGTGCTGTTTGCCGCCGGGCCCGCGGCGGTCCGAGCCGCGCGCGCCGCCTCGCCGAGTGTTCCGATCGTCGCGCTCGATCTCGAAACGGATCCGATCGAGGCCGGCCTGATAGCAGGCCTGTCGCACCCCGGCGGCAATCTCACCGGCGTGTTTTTCGATTTTCCCGACTTCGGCGCCAAATGGCTGCAGCTGCTGCGGGATGCCGCGCCGAAATTGTCCCGCCTCGCCGTATTCTGGGATCCGAGCACTGGACCGATGCAGCTGAAGGCGGTCGAGGCGGTCGCGGGCTCGATGGACGTGCATCTGAGCGTCATCGAAGTGATTGACGTCGGCAATATCGAGGAAGCGTTCCGAACGGCAGCCAAGCAGAAAGTGGACGGGCTGCTGGTCCTGTCGTCCCCGATCTTCGGCTCCAGTCCGGCAATGATCGCCGATTTGGCGCTGCGGGACCGGCTGCCTGCCATCATGCTGTTTCCGGAGTTTGCGCAGACCGGCGGCTTGCTTGCGTACGGTCCCAACCTGATCGACCTGTTTCGCCAGTCGGGCACCATGACCGGAAAGGTGCTGGCGGGCACCGCGCCTGCCGATCTGCCGGTGGAGCGGCCGGCCCGGTTCCAGCTGATCGTCAATCTGCGAACCGCGCGGACGCTCGGCCTGGACATTCCGCCGTCCCTCCTCATCCGGGCCGACCAGGTGATCGAATGAGGCGACGGTCCGTGCGGGGCGCCTGGACGCGGCGGGTGCTTCGGCAGATGCCCTGGCCGGCACCGATTCCGGAAGCAAATGCCGTCGAGATCAATCCGGAGCACGGCCTTGCTGTTAATTCACAACGCGACAATTTATCCGTTCGATGATGCCGATTCGACCGCCGGCGCCATCCTGATCGAGGGTAGGCGAGTTGCCGCGGTCGGCTCCGAGGGCGACCTGCGCCGTCGCGCCGGCAGAACCGTCGAGAGCTGGGATGTGCACGGCGCGACCATCCTGCCTGGGTTGATCGACACGCACCCGCACCTTCTGCATTTTGCGGCCGGGCGAGCGTCGCTGGTCGATATCACCGCCGCGGCATCCCATGCGGATATCGTTCGGCGGATTGCCGATCGGGCGCGGAACACGCCGGCCGGCGAGTGGATCATGACGACCCCGGTCGGCGAGCCGCACTATTTCATACGACGCTCGTACGAAGATCTCGCCGAAGGCGAATTGCCGGATCGACAGGTGCTGGATCGGGCTTCGGACGCGCACCCGGTCGTCATCGCCGCTTGGGAGCCGAACATTCCCAACGTGATGACATTCAACTCGATGGCGCTGCACCGGCTAGGCATCACCCGCGAGCATCCCGACCGCGTCGAGGGCGTCGTCATCGAAAAGGACGCTCAGGGCGAGCCGACGGGGCGCCTGCGCGGAGCCGTCAATGCCGTCTACAGCGGCAATGAATTCGCCTACAGGCTCTGGCGCAAACTCCCGATGGACCATTCCAAATGGTACTTGCCCGCCACCCGGCATGCCATCGATCATTATCATGGCCTGGGGGTCACCGGCATTTATGAGAACCACATGATGCACCGGCATCACATCGACGTTTATCGGCAACTGCGCCAAGCCGGCGACCTGAAGATGCGGGTCACGGTAGCTCAGGAATCGGAATCGTTCGGCACCGCCTGGAGCCGTCCGCGAGATCCCGAAAAATTCCTGCAGGTCCTGGAGGAGGCCGCGAGCTCGATCAATCTCGACGACGATTATCTTCGCTTCAACGGCATCAGCATACAGTGGGACGGCAGCTTTTTTCCGGGCCACACGATGATGCGCGAAGCGTACTATGGCCCCGACGGCGAGGAGACGCACGGGCGCCATGCGATGGATCCGAACAAGATCGAGATCGCAATGCGGTTTTGCGCAGAACGGCGCATCCGCCTGAATACGCTGTGCGTCGGAACGCAAGCCCACGAAGAGAATCTTCAGATGCTGGAGCACCTGACCTCGACGCATGACATTCGGCCTCTGCGGTGGATTCTGGTTCACACGCCGTTCATCGAGGCCGAGCAGGTGAACCGCTACTGCCGGCTCGGTTTCGACGTGACCACGACGATGACGTACCTGTTCGGCATGGGCGACCTCTTCCGGGGACGGTTCAAGCCGGATCGGCGCGAGCGCATGCTCCACGATCTCTTGCCGTTGCGGCGCTTCTTCGATGCCGGAATGGCAGTGACCGGCGGCACCGATTGGGGACCCAAGAGCGTGTTCGAGCACATCCAGCTCGCGCTGACGCACAGGATGCCGTCCGGCTATTCCAATCTCGGTCCGGCCCAGCAGATCGACCGAGTCCAGGCGGTCTCGATGTGGACGCGCGATGCCGCGCGGCTGCTGCAATGGAAGGACATCGGTCGTCTGATGCCCGGAGCCTGCGCGGACCTCGTGATCCTCGATCGGGATCCGATCGGGTGCGCGGTCGACGAGATTGCCGACGTGAAGGTGTTGCGGACGGTCTTCGACGGCGAGACCGTCTACGAAGCAGGGGTTCTTTAAGCTGCAAATTGTCGAAGCGACCGCCCGGAAAACACTGCGATGTTCGCCTACGTAGGGTCGTTCACGACCGTCGAGCGCAAGGCGCGCGGCGACGGCATCCACGTCTATCGTGCCGATGCGGCCAGCGGCGCGTGGACCCACGTCCAGCACGTCGGCGACCTCGTCAACCCGTCCTACCTCGCCGTGAGCCGCGATGAGCGCTTCCTCTATTGCGTTCACGGGGACGGCGACTATGCCAGCGCCTTCTCGCTCGATCGCGAGACCGGCCGGGCCAAGTTGCTCAATCGGGCCGCCGCGGGAGGAAAGAACGGCGTGCGCCAGGCGGTCGACCCCGGCGGCAAGTTCCTGATCGTGGCCAATTACGCCAGCGGCAGCGTCGCGGTGCTGCCCATCGCTCCGGACGGATCGCTCCAGGATCAGCATCAACTCCTGGACCTGCCGGGCGAGCCCGGCCCGCACAAGACCGAGCAACCGAGCTCGCATCCGCACGATGTCGTGTTCGATCCTTCCGGCCGTTTCGTGCTCGTCCCCGACAAGGGGCTCGATCGCGTGTTCGTGTTCCGCTTCGACGCCGCGAGCGGCCGGCTTTCCCCGGCCGAACCGGATTGCGTGAAGACCCGCCCGAGTGCAGGTCCCCGCCATCTGGCATTTCACCCGAAGCTTCCGGTCGTCTGGGTGCTCAACGAGCTCGACAGCACGGTCGCCACCTGCCGCTGGGACGCCGGGCGCGGGGCGCTGACGCCGATCCAGGTGGTCACCACGCTGCCGACGGACTTCACCGGCTACAGCACGACCGCCGAGATCGCGGTCACGCCGGACGGCCGGTTCGTGTATTGCTCGAACCGCGGCCACGACAGCGTCGCCGCTTACGCCGCCGATGCGGACGAGGGATCGCTGACCGCGATCGGCTGGCAGCTCACGCAGGGCCGCGGCCCGCGATTCATCGGCCTCGACCCCGCGGGCCGTTTTCTTCATGCGGCCAACGAGCAGGGCGACACGATCGTGACGTTTCGGGTGGATGCCGGCTCCGGGTTGCTCGCGCCGACCGGCCAAGTGATCCGGAATGGGAGCCCCGTCGCCATCGTATTCACCGGGACGGGGTGAGATCTTCGCTGCGCAGCAGTCGCCAAGTTGCGAAACGGACAGCTTGGGCCGGGCGGCGTGAAAAATTTTCGGCGTGGAAACTCCACACCGCCGCATGAATTGCGGGACGGACATGCCAGCACCGCTGCCGGGAGCTTGCGCAAAGCTTGACAGCCAAACGCAGTATCCTACGCTGGACCTCAGTCTTTTCCCTGAGGATGCGGTCGGCCCTGGAAAGGGGGAGGCGTACACCACTTCCGCAGGACAGGAAACGCTCAGGCCTCGGCCGGCAATTCAACAACCAGACAAACCGCTTCGATTCGCTCGCGACTCAATCGCCGCATTCGGCTGTTGTGGGACATCGAGCGGTGCGCCGTGCCGTCTGGCAGGCTTTCGGCAACGATGACCCATCCGGCTTCCGGGGGCGGGGGAGGAGGTTGTCATGGAACGACGCACTTTTTTGGCTAGTGCCGCCGCTGCCGCGACCGCGATGGCGCTCGATCCCGCCAAGGCGGACACATTGCCCCTGGGGAATCTGCCCAATTGGCGCTACCCCGACCCTCGCGTCGAAGTGCTCGACGACAAGAAGTTCAAATACATGGTCGGCAATGCGGCGATCGAGCGGATCGCCACCGGCTTCCGCTGGGCCGAGGGCCCGGTCTATTTCCGCGACGGCGGATTTCTGGTGTGGAGCGATATTCCCAACAATCGCATGATGCGCTGGCTGGAGGAAGACGGGCATGTGAGCGTCTTCCGCACGCCCTCGAACTATACCAACGGCAACACGCGCGATCGCGAGGGGCGGCTCATCAGCTGCGAGCACGATGCGCGGCGCGTCACCCGGACCGAGCCGGACGGCACCATCGATGTGCTGCTGGACAGCTACGAGGGCAAGAAGCTCAACGCCCCCAACGACGTGGTCGTAGCCTCGGACGGCGCCATCTGGTTCACCGATCCGGGCTACGGCATCCTCGGCAATTACGAGGGCCACAAGGCCGATTTCGAATTGCCGCCGCGGGTCTATCGGATCGACGGAAAAACCGGCCGGGCGACGATCGTGGCGGATACTTTCGACAAGCCGAACGGACTCGCGTTCTCGCCCGACGAGAAGAAGCTCTACATCATCGATACCGGGCTGACCCACGGCGGCCGGTCGAACATGCGGGTGTTCGACGTCAACGGCGACAAGCTCGCCAACGACAAGGTGTTCGCCGAGAATTTCGCGCCCGGATTCACCGACGGCGTGCGCACCGATATCGACGGCAATGTCTGGTGCAGCATGGGCTGGGCCGATCCCAAGGAGGACGGCGTGCGCTGTTACGCGCCGACCGGCGAGCTGATCGGCAAGATCCACCTGCCGGAGACCTGCTCCAATCTGTGCTTCGGCGGCAAGAAGCGGAACCGGCTGTTCATGACGGGCAGCACCTCGGTCTATGCCGTCTATGTCGAGACCCAAGGCGCGCTCAAACCGTGACGACGCCGGTGCGCGGCGGAAACGTTCAAATTCGGACACTGGATGGAATCGGAACATCGGACAGGCGTCGGAAATCTCGACAACCATGCAAAAACTGGAGGAAACCACCATGAAGAACCAACCGAAAGGTCTTGCTGTATCCGTTGCGCTCGCCTTCAGTGCGACGCTCGCCGCGGCGTCGGTGTTCGCTCAAACGGTGGATACCGCACGCATCGAAGCCGGCGGCCAAAATGACTGGCTGACCTATCACGGTTCCTACAAATCCTATCACTACAGCCCGCTCGACCAAGTCAACGCGAACAACGTGTCTAATTTGAGTATTGCCTGGATCCACATTCCGGGACGGTCCACCCGGGGCGTGCAATCGATGCCGCTCGTGGCGGATGGCGTGCTCTACTACACCGGCTCCTACAGCCGGACCTTTGCCCTGAACGGCGCCACCGGTGAGCTAATCTGGTCGTATTTCCCGGAGTTGGACGAAGCGCTGATCAAGCGCCAGACCCACTCGCCTTACAATCGCGGCGTGGCAATCGGCGAGGGCAAGGTGTTCGTCGGCACCATGGATGGGCGACTGATTGCGCTCGACATGAAGACCGGCAAGCCTGCGTGGGAGACCAAGCTGATCGATTCCCAGAAGCTGACGGTCGGCTTCACCGGTGCGCCGCTTTATGCCAAAGGCCTGGTCGTCATCGGCGCGCAGGGCGGGGAATGGCCGGGCCGTGGTCCGATCTTCGGCGTCGACGCCGCCACTGGCGCGAAGAAATGGGAGTTCCTGACTGTCGCCGGCACCGATGACGCCATGAAGACCTGGGGCAACGACTCCTGGCGCACGGGAGGTGGCGGCGGCTGGATGCCGGGCACCTACGACTCCGAGACCAACACGATCTGGTGGGGCACGGCCAACCCGGCCCCGCTGTACGATTGGTCGGGCCCCGACTACAAGACGCAGGGCGCGCGCCCCGGCGACAATCTTTATACCTCCTCCGTGATCGGACTCGATATCGATACCGGCAAGCTGAAGTTCTATCATCAGGAACTCCCGCACGACGCCTGGGACTTTGACAGCGCGGTCGGCGAGTTCGTGATGCTCGATCGCGACGGCCAGAAGCTTGTGGTGCATCCCAATAAGAGCGGCTACATCTTCGTCTACGACCGCAGCGCCAAGATCAAGAATGTATGGCGCATCACGCAGAACAGCAATTTCGTCAAGAACATCGACCCCAAAACGGGTGAGCTGATCGGTCGGCGCGACTTCCCGGCCGGCAAGGTAGCTGAACCGCTGTGCCCGCACATCTCGGGCGGCGTGAGCTTCAACGCGGGTTCCTACAACCCGAACACCGGCCTCTACTACAAGCTCGGCCAGGAATGGTGCATGACCCTCGACGTCCAGAAGACGACGCCGGTTACCGCGCCTCAAGTCCAACTGAACATTGGCGCCGACTTCAAGATTGCGCCTCCTCCGGGTGGCGAGATCTATGGTCACCTCGACGCTCGCGACCCGGTGACCGGGGCGAAGAAGTGGGAGGTCCGCTTCCCCGAACCACCGCTCGCTAGCGTGCTATCGACGGCGGGCAATCTCGTGTTCGTGCCTGATTCCCGCGGGGTGCTCCACGCTTACAATGCCGAAACCGGCGCCGAGCTGTGGAAGCACTCTGACGGTACCGGCCACCAGGGCGGGATCGTCAGCTACTCCGCCGAGGGCAAGCAATACATCGCCGTGACGGCGGGTTTTGGCGGCATGGCGTCGGACGACTACGCTCCCACGTTTGGCGGGGTCTACACGAGCATGCCGCGGGACGATGGCGCGCTCATCGTCTACAGCCTGAAATAGATCGTTGCGATCCTCCGGCTGGGGAGCCGGCGCAAGCCGCGCTCCCCAGTGCGTTTAAGGAGTTCGTGCAGGCGGGTTTGATCTTGATGAGACGAGACTTATGGGTCCTGGCGTTGATGCCGATTGGCGTAGTCGCCGTAACCATCGCTTGCGGCCTCCCGGTCGCGGCGCAACAAGCCACGACCGCGCCGAACGAGCCGACGACCGATGTCGGTCAATTGTTCGCGTCGACCTGCGGCTATTGTCATTCCGATGGCGGCAGGACCGCCGGCAAGGGGCCGAAGCTCATGGATTCGCCGCGCAGTGACGACTTCCTCCGCGACCGCATCAAGCTCGGCAAGGAGGGCGCGATGCCGGCTTTTGGCGAAGCCTTCAGCGAAGCGCAAATCGATGCGATCCTCAAGTACATCCGATCGCTGAAGCCCAATTAGGAATGGTCAAGCCATCTGGTCCATCCGTCTTGGAACGAGGAAAATGAAAGTAATTCTCTCGCTAGCGTTCCTCGCCACTTTAGACCTCACGGCGCCAGTTGCGGCGCGATCTCTCGATAGCATCCGCTCGGCCGGGACACTCGGGCTGTGTGCTCATCCCAACTCCCTTCCCTTCGCCAGCAAGGCCGGCGATCCTCCGGGGTTCCAGATCGAGCTGGGTCGCGCTCTTGCCCAGCAGCTCGGCGTCTCGCTGGAGCTGGACTGGATCATCAGCATCTACCAGCTTCGCAGTGCCGACTGCGACATTCTCATGGATACGATTGCCGATCGCGAAGCCCAGGGCGAAACCCATCTCAGGATCTCGAAGCCCTACTACCGGACAGGCGTCGCTCTCGCCGTGCCGTCGGACAGCAAACTCACCTCGTTCAAGG
>VAZU01000001.1 GCA_005884745.1 Alphaproteobacteria bacterium | reverse complement strand
AGCCCCCTCGACACCGGGATTCCGGTGGAATTTGCGAGAGAGTTCATGTTGCGACGCAATTCTCGTGCCCGGATCGCCCTCAAGCGAAGGCTTGCGGAGGTCCTGGAAGAGCAGGTCGGGGACAGGCCGGGCCGGATCGTCGGCCGGCTCATCGTGCTGCTGATCCTGGTCAATCTCGCCGCCGTGACGCTCGAATCCGTGCCGAATCTCGCCGCCCGGTACGGCATGCTGTTTTCCACGATCGAGATCGTCTCGCTCCTGGTGTTCACCGTCGAGTACCTGGTCCGGATCTGGGTCGCCGGCGAGCATCCGGCGCAGCGCCACCTGCAAGCGTCCAAGGCACGCTGGCGCTACATCCTCAGCCCGGCCGGCGTCATCGATCTGCTGTCGGTGCTGCCGTTCTGGTTCGCCTTCGTGCTGCCAACCGACCTGCGCGTGCTGCTGATGTTCCGCATCATGCGGTTCCTCAAGCTCGCGCGCTATTCGCCGGGAATGCGCTCGCTGCTCGATGCGCTCTACGCCGAGCGCCGGGCGCTGTTCGGCTGCTTCATCATCCTGCTCGGCGCCACCCTGATCTCCGCCACCGCGATGCACCTCGTCGAGCAGCACGCGCAGCCCGACAAGTTCGGCACCATCCCGGACGCGATGTGGTGGGCGATCGTCACGCTCGGCACCATCGGCTACGGCGACGTGGTGCCGGCCACGACCCTGGGCCGCCTCGTCGCCGGCGTGACGATCTTCGGCGGGCTGATCATGATCGCGCTGCCGGTCGGCATCATCGCCACCGCGTTCGCCGAGGAGATCCACCGGCGCGACTTCATGGTCACCTGGGGCATGGTCGCCCGCGTGCCGCTGTTCGCCGAGCTCAACGCCGGGGAAATCGCCGACATCATGCGGCTGATGCGCGCGCAGACCGTCGAGCCCGGCGACGCGATCGTGCGGCGCGGGGACGTCGCGCATTCGATGTATTTCGTCGCCGCAGGCGAAGTCGAGATCGAGCTCAGGGCCGGGCGCATTCGGCTCGGGGTCGGGCATTTCTTCGGAGAAATGGCCGTGCTGCGCCAGTCCCGCCGCTCCGCCACCGTGACCGCGGTAACGCGCGCCAGCCTGCTGGCGCTCGATGCCCATGATCTGCACGCGCTGATGGAGCGCGAGCCCCGGGTCGCGGAGCGCATCCGAGACGTGATGCGGCAGCGGCTCGGCGAGGAAAGAATCACCCCCAAGGGCGATCTCGTGACCGAGGAGCTGGAGGCCGAGGCGAAGCTCGACAAACCGGAGAAGTGATTTACCTGATGGGTGCGGGAAATCACGGCGTGAGCGTGATCGCGACGATCATCGCGATGCTGAACGCCAAGCGCGTGTTCCGGCTATAGCCGAACCGCGAGGAGCCTATGTCCACCACGTTTCATGCCCGCAATGCCCATGCCTACCAGCAATTCATGGGACGCTGGAGCCGGCGTCTCGCCCGAAAGTTCATCGCGTTCGCTGGATTGGCCGACGGCGAGCGGATCCTCGACGTCGGCTGCGGCACCGGCAGCCTGACGTTTGCGCTCGCCGAGGCGGCAAACCTGGCGAAGATCGCCGCAATCGACGATTCGGAAATCTACCTCGCCGCGGCGCGAGCCCACAACAAAGATCCGCGGATCAGCTTCGAGCGCGCCGACGCCTGCGCGCTGCCGTTCGAGGATGCATGCTTCGACCGCGCGATGTCGCTCCTGGTCCTGCACTTCATTCCCGAGACCGAGCGTGCGGTCGGCGAGATGTGCCGCGTGGTGCGGCCGGGCGGAACCGTCGCCGCGACGGTGTGGGACACGTTCGGCGGCATGCCGAACCAGCGGATGTTCTGGGACACCGCGGCCATGCTCGATCCCGCGGCGGGTGTCGCGCGGGGCAGATCCTATTTCCGGCCGATGACCAAGGCGAACCAGATGAAGGAAACTTGGACGCGCCTCGGGCTGCTGCGGGTCGAGGAGACCGCGCTCATGATCCGCATGGAATTTGCCGACTTCGGCGATTTTTGGGACCCCATTGCCGCCGGAGAGGCCACGCTCGGCCAATATGTGGCAGGCCTCTCTCATGACGCGCAGCAACGGCTGGAGCGGGCGTTGCGCGCGGCCTATGAGGGCAACGAGCCCGACGGGCCGCGCTCGTTTGCCGCCGTGGCGTGGGCCTGCCGCGGCATCGTGCCGGATACGCCCTAACTTGCCGGGAAGGCTCGTATTTCCTGGACGAATCGTCCGAACGCCGGCCGCCACGGACGGTTCGCGGCGACGCGCCCACACCCTGGTGAGCAGCGAGCCCGCGGCAACGCTTTCTAGCGATGCGATGTTGATGCGATGTTCAGGAGATCACAGCGTGAGCGTGATCGCGACGATGATCGCGATGCTGAACGCCAGCAGTCCCAGTTCGAGCGCCGACAGCCCGCGCCGGGCGTGCGTGAGATCGGTGATAGGCATGGAGAACCCGTCCTTGTCGCGTTTGCGCTTCCCTCGCTAATCGTGCCCGCTCGAATCGGTTCCGGCTGCACGAAAACTATTCGGCACATCACCGCGCGTGATGAACTATTTCGTTTGCCGAGGGCAGGCGGACGTTCTTCTAATTGATTGGCTTTGATCGGGAATTCAGGTCGCCAGACCCATCGAGCCGATATCACGTCATGCGCGGGGTGCATGGCCGCCGTTCGCTGCGAAGGTCGCTGCAATGCGGCGGCAAGCCGGCGCAATGTCACCCGTGCCGCGCGCGCCCCCGCGCTTTCGCCGGTCGCAAGCGCGTTGCCGTGCTCGGGGGCCGACGCATCGGCGCGTTCAATGCCTCGACCGCTATTTGCCCAAGTGCAACAAAATCGGCCTTGCGCGACGAGGTGCGGCGCCACGCAAGCCCGATCGTGCGGCTGGGCTGCGGCTCCGCGAAGCGCAACAGCTTCAGCCGCTGGTCGCGAATCTCGACGTCGGTCGCAATCGCGGGCACCAGCGTCACCCCATGACCGCTCGCCACCATCTGGATGAGCGTGGCAAGACTCGTCGCACCGAGCCCGGCCGGCCCCTCACTGCGCGGCGCGGCGCAGAAGCTGAGCGCCTGATCCCGCAGGCAGTGACCTTCTTCGAGCAGGAGCAGCGTACGTGCGGCGACATCGCGAGGGGTCGCCCGCGCGGTTTCCGGCAGAGGATCGTCCGCCGGCAGCGCCAGCAGGAAGCGGTCCGCGAACAGCGGCATGCTCTCGATCTCCGCCTCGTCCACCGGCAACGCAAGCATCACCGCGTCAAGCGCGCCGCTCGCGAGTTCGGAAAGGAGGGATTTAGTTTGCGTCTCGCGCAAATCGAGCCGCAATTCGGGGTATTTCCGGCCGAGCTGCGGCAGCAGGCGCGGCAGCACATAAGGTGCGAGCGTCGGGATCACGCCGAGCCGCAGCTTGCCTGTGAGCACGCTGCCGCCGTGCCGCGCGAAATCGATCAAATCGCGCGTCGCGCTGAGGATGGAACCCGCGCGCGAGGCCACCTCGGCGCCGGCCTCGGTCAGCGTGATCACGCCCTGGCGCCGCTCGACCAGCGCGACCCCGAGATCTTGCTCGAGCTCGCGAATCTGCATCGAGAGCGCCGGCTGGCTGACCCCACACGCCTCGGCGGCCTTGCCGAAATGCCGGGAACGCGCGAGCGCGTCGAGGTAGCGCAGCTGTCGGAGCGTCGGCATCTTCATAAGCTTTGCTTACTGCGGTATAGGATATTTTTGACTTTACCTTATCGCTGGGCGCGCGCAACCTATGGCAGGGGCGGGCCTGGCCCGTCCCATCGGAGGCAAACATCATGGCATGGACAACTCCGACTCTCGTCGAAGTCTGTATCGGCCTCGAGATCAACGGGTATCTCCCGGCCGAATTCTGATCGCTGCATCCCGGCCCAGCCGCGAGGGTACCCTGCGTATGCGGCGGGCCGGGATGGCTCCGCGGACATTCGTTCGATCGCCCAATCGCATCGATTGCCGGCTCAATCCGGCGATGACGCGGCCGTCACGTCGGCATCTTGTAGGGCGGCCGCGGAATGGCTTTGTGGGCGGCGCGCAAGGCCGCCGACCAGCGCTCGCGCAGATCGTGGAAATACGGCTCGCCCTGCTCGATGCGGAAGACGAGCTCGGCCGTGCAGGTGTCGCGCCGCACCACGATCAGGTCGATGGGCATACCGACACCGATATTCGACCGCATGGTCGAATCCATGGAGATCAGCCCGATCTTCAGCGCGTCGTAGAGATCGATGCCGTGGGTGATGGCGCGGTCGAGAATCGGCTTGCCGTACTTGTGCTCGCCGATCTGCAGGTAGGGCGTGTCGGTGGTGCACTCGATGAAATTGCCGGCGCTGTAGATCATGTACAGCCGCAGCCGCTCGCCCTTGATCTGACCGCCGAACAGGAACGAGACGTCGACCTGCACGTCGGAAGCTTCCAGGGCGGCCGCTTCCCGTTCGTGTATTTGGCGGATCGCGCGCCCGATCCGTTGCGCCGCCTGGAACATGGTCGGCGCATTGAGCAGCGTCTCCACCATGTCGGTGTGCGGGTGGGTGAGGCCCTCGTTGAGCGTGCTCACGACGGACTGGCTGAGCCCCAGGTTGCCCGACGAAGCGAGCGCCAGGATGCGCTCGCCGGGAATGCCGAACACGTGCAGCTTGCGGAACGTCGAGACGTTGTCGAGCCCGGCGTTGGTGCGGGTGTCGGCGATCATGACCAGACCGTCGCGAACCAGGATTCCGCAGCAATAGGTCATGCGCTCGTCCCCGGCCGCTCTCGATCCGTCATTCCCGATCGCGGCTTTCGCGGTTTCCGGAATGACGCCGTTTATACCGATCCCGCCCGCAGCACCGCAATCAGTCCTGCATCTGGCGGGCGGCCTGGTCGACGTGCAGGGCGACGGTCAGCGCTTCGGCACCGCCGCCGTACCGGCTGCCGCGAACCGGCGCGGCGCCGAGATAATCGAGCCCGACCGCCACCCGCACGTGGGCATCGGTCGGGCAAATGCCGTTGGCCGGGTCGAACCCGGTCCAGCCGAGCTCGGGAACGAAGGCTTCCGCCCAGGCGTGCCCCCCCTCCTCCTGCACCAGTTCGTCGGCGCGCCGGAAATAGCCGCCGGCATAGCGCGCCGGAATGCCCAGCGTTCGCGCGGCCGCGATGAAGATGTGGGCGTGGTCCTGGCACACCCCGCGCCGGAGCGCGAAAGCTTCGCTCGCGGTCGTGGCCGCATGGGTCGGCGCGGTGTCGTAGACGACATCGCGGTGAATCCGATCGAGCAGGGCGTGCAGGACGTCGAGCATGCCATCGCCGGCCTCGCCGCGGATCGCCCGGGCGTAATCGGCAATGGCGGGATCGGCCGCCGTCAACGCCGTCTCGCGCAGAAACAAGGTCGGGGGGAAGCGCTCGACCGCGCCCTCGATGACCCCCTGGGTATCGCGGGTCTCCACCTCGCCCTCGACCAGCACCGAGAGCTCGGTGAACGGGCCGGCCGCCGCGAACGTGTGGGTGAGGTTGCCGAACGCATCCTCGTGGCTGTCGAGCCGGCACTCCTGCGACACGTCGATGCGCCAATCGATGACGTATTGGCCGTCATGGTTGCGCGGGGTCAGGCGCAGCACCTGGATGACGCCGGCCGGCGGGCTCTCGTAGCGGTAGACCGTGTCGTGGGAGATCCGGATGCGCATGCGGCAAGCAAAGACTGATTCGGCCCTTACATCAAATATTGCCGCGCGATCGTGGCGCCGAGCCGGTTGTTGTCGGCAACGAACTCGTTGATGAACTCGTGCAAGCCGCTCTGAAAGATCTCGTCCATCCGGCTGTTCTCGAGCCGGGCGCGGATGGCGCGCGCCTGCCGCTGGGCGGGGCCCTGGCGGCCGTAGGCGCGCGCGATCTGGTCGAGGTTGCGGGCCAAATTCTCGTAGCAGCTCGCCAGCGACCGCGGCATCTGGTCGTTGAGGATCAGCAGGTCGGCGATCAGCCAGGGTTTCAGGCTCTCGCGATAGACCCAGTGATAGGCGGTCAGCGCCGAGACCGAGCGCAGCATCGTCGCCCATTGGAAATAATCCAGCGGCCCGCCCACGTGCTCCAGCGCGGGCAGCAGCAGGTGATATTTTACATCGAGGATGCGCGCGGTGTTGTCGGCGCGCTCCATGAACACCCCGAGCCGCGAGAACCAATAGGCGTCGTTGCGCAGCATGGTGCGATAGGCCGAGCCGTCGAAGCGCAGCGAGGATTCCTGCACCAGGCGCAGGAACCGCGCGACCTCGTCGCGCCTCCGCGGTCCGGCGCCGAACCCCTTGATCTCCAGCCAGGCGCCGTTGATGGCGTCCCACATCTCCATCGTGAGCGCGGTACGCACCGCCCGCGCATTGGTGCGCGCGATCTCGAAACAATGGCGGATCGAGGAGGAATTGGCGGTCGAGAACGCCAGGAATTCGGTGACGTTTTCCTCGTTGGCGTCGTTGTAGACCGCGAAGAACGCCGCGGCGCAGCCCGCCGTCGCCAGCGCGGATTCCCATTCATTGGTCGAGCCGGCGTAGCCGACCGGCAAGGTCGCCACCCGATGCGTCGCCTCGAGAATGCGCGCCACATATTCGGCGCGCTCGATATAGCGCGAGAGCCAGTACAGGTTGTCGGCGGTGCGGGCGAGCATGCGGCCTATCCGTCCAGCACCCAGGTATCCTTGGTGCCGCCGCCCTGGCTCGAATTGACGACCAGCGAGCCCGGCCCGAGCGCCACGCGGGTGAGCCCGCCGGGCACGATGCGGACCCGATCGCGCCCCATGAGCACGAACGGGCGCAGGTCGACGTGGCGGGGCGCCAATCCGTCTTCCACGCAGGTCGGACAGGTCGAGAGCGCGAGCGTCGGCTGGGCGATGAAACCGTGCGGCTGGCGCTCGAGCTTGGCGCGGAAGGCGGCAAGCGTCTCGCGGTCGGCTTTCGGCCCGATCATCATGCCGTAGCCGCCGGACCCGTGCACCTCCTTGACCACCAGCTCGGGAAGATGATCGAGCACATAGGCGAGATCCTCGACGTCGCGGCAACAATAGGTCGGCACGTTGTGCAGGATCGGCGCTTCGCCGAGATAGAACTTCAGGATCTGCGGCATGTAGCTGTACACCGCCTTGTCGTCGGCGATGCCGGTTCCGACCGCGTTGGCGAGGGTGACGTTGCCGGCCGCATAGGCGGACATCAGCCCGGGCACGCCGAGCAGCGAGTCGGGGCGGAACGCCAGCGGATCGAGGAAATCGTCGTCGACGCGCCGGTAGACGACGTCGACGCGCTTGAGGCCCTCGGTCGTGCGCATGAACACGACCTCGTCCCGGACCAGAAGATCACGCCCCTCGACCAGCTCGACGCCGAGCTTGTCGGCCAGGAACGAATGCTCGTAATAGGCCGAATTGAATACGCCGGGGGTGAGCAGCACTACCGTGGGGTCGCGCGAGGCGCTCGCCGGCGCCACCGATTTCAGCGTGGCCAAGAGCTCGTCCGGATAATTCTCGACCGGCGCGACCCGGTGCCGGGAGAACAGATCCGGAAACAGGCGGAGCATGATCTCGCGGTTCTCCAGCATGTAGGAGACGCCGGACGGGGTGCGGGCATTGTCCTCGAGCACGTAAAACGTTTCGGCGTCGACCCGGACGATATCGATCCCGGCGATGAGCACGTAGAGATCGTGCGGCACTTTTTGGCCGTTCATCTCCGGGCGAAACAGCGGATTGCGGAAGATCAAATCCTCCGGGACGATTCCGGCGCGCAGGATCTCCCGCTGCGAATAGACGTCCTTGAGGAACAGGTTGAGCGCGCGCACGCGCTGCTCCAGCCCGCGGGCAAGCATGCCCCATTCCGCGCCGGATAGGATCCGCGGGACGACATCGAACGGGATCAGGCGTTCCTGCGCCTCGGCCTCGCCGTGAACCGCGAAGGTGATGCCGATGCGCCGGAACAGCAGCTCGGCCTCGCGCCGGCGCTGGAGCAGCCCCTCCGGGGAAATGCCGTCGAGCCAGCTGGCGAGCTCGGCATAGGCCGGACGCACCGCCCCGTCGCCTCCCCGCATCTCATCGAATGCGGCAGGCGCCGACAGCGGCGGTTTCACGAACAGAGCCGCACCGCCGAGACTTGCTGTCATCACATTCGCCATTGCGATACGGCTCGATCGCTCCTTTCCTTTGCAAGCTTAGCAAAAATTCCGGCCGCGCTCACCTATTCGAGCAAGGCGCATGCCAGCAGAAATCGGCGGCAAGTGCCGACCATCCGGATCGGATTGGCAAGCGATCTCAGCTTATTAGGCTTTGCTTCATACTGCGGACATTGCGGACGCCGAGGCGTCGTAATCCGCGTCCGGCTGCCTATTTCTTCATCACGGATGCCGGCAAAGCATCGCGCAATGGTGTCCGCAACCGCGCTCCTATCCGCACGATGCGCGGCAACCAGCGAGGCAAGCGTGTGCGGCAAGAAAGGCGCTCTCCAAAATCCCGGCGAACCCGATCTAGCCAAGCCGAGCCGTCCTGTCCAATGGCCCCACGGCGCCGCGCCGCAGTGGTAGCCCCTGCAGGCGCATGGTACGATGGAGGGTACTTGATTGGAGGGGGCGTTGGTCCAGTGCCGATGAGGTGATCGGATGCGGCGGCGAGATTTCATGGCTCTGCTTGGCGGCGTGGCGATCGCTTGGCCGCGCGTCGTCGCTGCCCAGGGTCCGGTCTACCGCATCGGATTGCTCAGCTCCGGGGCGCCGATTGCCGAGAACAGTCCGCAAGGGACCGCGCTGATTCGCGGGCTCACCGAGCACAGTTATGAGCTTGGTAGGAATTTGGTATTCGAGCGCCGTGGCGCAGAAGCGCACACGGACCGCCTGCCGCGCCTCGTGGAGGAATTAGTCGCGAGCAAGGTCGATCTCATTGTCACTCTCGGCTATCCCACGGCACTCGCCGCCAAGCAGGGGACGAGCGTTCCGGTGGTGGTATTTGGGGCAGGCGATCCGGTCGGCACCGGGCTGGTAGCAAGCCTCGCGCGGCCGGGCGGCAACCTCACGGGCATTTCGGACGTATCGGCGGAAGTCACGCCCAAGCGGATGGAGCTGCTCAAGCAGATCGCGCCGCGGCTGCGCAAAGTAGCGATGCTGTGGAACGCCGACGATCTGGGGATGACGCTGCGCTATCGGGCGTCGGAAACCGGTGCGCAAGCGCTCGGCATCAGCGTGCAGGCGCTTGGCGTGCGCGAGCCCAACGATTTCGACCAGGCGTTCGCGGCCATGAATCGTGACGTGCCGGATGCGATTCTCATGGTCAGCGACGCGCTCACCATTCTCAATCGCAAGCGGGTGTTCGAGTTCGCCGCGGCGCATCGGCTGCCGGCTATCTATGAGGACGACCGATACGTCCGCGATGGCGGCTTAATGTCTTACGGTCCGGACCAGAGCGAAAGTTTTGCACGCGTGGCCGCCCTGGCGGATCGCATTCTCAAAGGGGCCAAGCCCGCGGAACTGCCGTTCGAGCAGCCGACGCGTTTTCGCTTCGTCCTCAACCTGAAGACCGCCAAGGCGCTCGGCCTCGAGGTCCCGCCGACGCTGCTCGCCCTGGCCGATGAGGTGGTCGAGTGAAACCCGACGGTCTGCTTGCCCTAGGGCTCGTTCAGGAGGCAGGCACGAACTTGAGCGCGGCGCCGTTCATGCAATAGCGCAGCCCGGTTGGCTGCGGGCCGTCGTTGAACACGTGGCCGAGGTGCCCGCCGCAGCGCCGGCAATGCACCTCGGTGCGCACCAGGAACAAGAAGCTGCGGTCCTCGGATGTCCCGATTGCCCCCTCGATCGGCGCCCAGAAGCTCGGCCAGCCGGTCCCGCTGTCGAACTTGGTATTCGAGGAGTACAGCGGCAGATCGCATGCGGCGCACAGGTAGGTGCCGGGCCGATATTCCTTGTCGAGCGGGCTCGTTCCGGCGCGCTCGGTGCCGTGCTCACGAAGCACGGCGTATTGCTCCTTGCTCAGCTGGCGACGCCATTGCTCGTCGGATTTGACGATCTCGAACGTTTCCTGCGACGCAGCGGACATGGCACTCTCCGAGAGTCCCGGCCCCAGAAGGGAGGCTATTCCACCGAGAACGACGTGACGACGGCTGGTCATGCGATTCCTCGCCTGCACGACAATATAATCGCTCTGCAGTGGGTGCGAAAGTAGCCGTACGGTGAGTAGACGCCTGTCCCGGTTTCGCCGGGCAGGGTCTGATCGGGGCGTTTCCAGCGCGCTTAAGCAGCCGCGTTTGCCGCAAGAATTTTGTTCAATTCCTTCTGTAATGCCTTTTGGGAACGCCAAAGGTCATAGGCCTGCTGCCCGCAGCCACAGATCGGGACCGTTGCCGCAGAACTTGCCGAGCCGAAGCGCCATAGCAGGAGTGACCGGAGCTTTTTCGGCAAGGATGCGGTGGAGCAGCTGCCGTGCCACCCTGAGATCCCTGGCAATCCATATCGGCCGCCTCAGCGCTTGCAAAACATCCTCGCGAAGAAGCTCCCCGGGATAAACCGGGGGACGGTTCGAATCGCACCTCCCGTTCCTCGAGGACGTCGTAGTTCTCGCGATAGGCTCACGCCGCGCGCAGCGGCTCGATGCGCTTTAACTTCTTACCGAGGTCGTCGACCGCACGCTCGAGATCATACTGTGCCTGAAGACCCATCCAGAACGACGCCGTCGTCCCGAAGTAGCGCGCAAGCCGTAACGCAGTGTCGGCCGTCACCGGCGTCTCCTCACGCACGAGCCGCTCGATTCGAGTCCGCGGAACGCCGACTGCTTTTGCCACCGCGTAAGCAGTCAGCTTCATGGGCCGCAAAAAGTCCTCCCGCAGCACTTCGCCCGGATGAACGGGCGGCAGTTTTTTCACCATGGTTCTTCCTCTCACAGGACCGCGCCGTCTCCTAGTGATAATCGGTAATTTCGACTTCCTCCGGGCCCTCGCGCGACCAATGAAAATCGATCCGCCACTGGTCGTTGACCCGAATAGAATGTTTCCCGGCAAGGCCGACTCTCAAAGGTTCAAGGCGATTGCCGGGTAGAGCGGCTAGATCTCTGAGCTGGGCAGCGTTGTTCAATTGAACAAGCTTGCGGCGAGCGATCTTCGCCACATCGCGAGGGAATCCTTTTGGCACTTGACGACCGGAGAGGATCAACTCGGCCCATTTTCCTCTGAAGCTTCGGATCATAATCGAGGGGCTGCGATCCAGTTAGTATCATGCTGCGATACTAAAAGTCAACAAGTTCTGCGCCCTGGCATATCTGTGTCAACGCATCAGCGTATTGTTCGTGGGCAGCCCCAACGCCGCGATGATGCGCGCGACGATCTCGCGCGGGCTCGGCTCGATCGAAACAATGATGGGATGCTCGTCGGGGCCGGGCTCCTCGAGCGCCTCGAACTGGCTGGCGAGCAGGCTCGCGGGCATGAAATGCTCGTGCCGCGTGGCAATGCGGCGGGCGATCAGCGATGCGTCGCCCTTGAGATAGACCAGGCGCACGTCCGGCCGGTCGCCGATCAGGATGGCGCGGTAGCGCCGCTTCAAGGCCGAGCAGGTGACGACGCCGTGCCGGCCGGCGCCGCGGGTCTCATCGATCCAGCGCGCGATGGCGTCAAGCCACGGCCGGCGATCCTCGTCGGTCAAAGGCACGCCGCTGTGCATCTTTTCGACGTTCGCCGGGGGATGAAACCAGTCGGCGTCCTCGAATTCCCAGCCGAGCTGCCGGGCCAGCTCGTTGGCGATGGTGGTCTTGCCCGATCCGGAAACGCCCATGATTACGATCACGGCAGGCGGAGGAGGCTGCCCGTTCATACCGGCGCCGCGGCGCGGTCGGCGAACCAGACGATATCGCCGATGGGGCGAATGCGGGTGGCGGGCAATTGCGGATCTCCGGCGAGCGCGCGGGCGAGGACCTCGCGCTTGCGCGCGCCGGTGACCAGGAAGGCGACCGTGCGACTGCTGTCGAGCGCCGGATAGGTCAGGGTGATTCGCGGCTCGCTCCCCGGCCGCTCGACCCCGACCACCCAGCGCTCATTCTCGTCGAGCGCGGGATCGCCGGGAAACAGCGACGCGGTGTGTCCATCCTCGCCGAGCCCGAGCAAGGTCACGTCGAACAGCGGACGCAAGGGATCCAAACGATCCTCGCCGTAGAAATTCTTCAGCACGGCCGCATAGGCCGCCGCGGCGTCCGCCAAGGACAAGCCTTCGGTCGGGACCGGATGGATGTTCTCGCGCGGAATCGGAGCGACCGAGAGCAGCGCTTCGTCGACCATGCGGAAATTGCTGTCGGGATGATCCGGCGGAACGAAGCGCTCGTCGCCCCAGAACCAATGCGCGTCGTCCCAGGGAAACCGGGTCACCACCGGGGGCACGGCCAGAACTTCATACAGACGGCGTGGCGTCGATCCGCCCGACAGGCACACCGCGCAGGTGCCGCCGCGTTCCCGGACCGCACCGAGCAACCATTGGGCGACACCCCTCGCCAGCGCCTCGGGATTTTCGAAGCTGCGGAGCTGCGGGCCGGCCGCCTTCGCGCTTCGGGCCGCGCTCATAGCGAGTCCTCGCGCGCGGAGCCCGCAACCGCGCGCGCGGCACCGCGCGGCAGGATCCAGCGTTCCACCGCGACCGCGAACCCGTCCTCCTCGTTGCTGGCGCTGACGAAGTCCGCGGCTTCCTGGACCTCTTTCGCGGCGTTGCCCATCGCGATCGCCAGCCCCGAGACTGCAAACATCGCCATGTCGTTGCGGCCGTCGCCGATCGCGGCGATCGCCGATGCCGGGATGTCGAGCCGCTGCGAAAGCTGCTCAACCGCGTGACCCTTGTTGGCGAGCGGATGCGTCACATCGAGATAATAAAGCTGCGAACGGGCAACGGTCGCGCTCGTGCCCAACTCGGCCGCGAGCTCGCGTTCGCAGCGGGCCAGAAGCTCGAAATCCGTGCTGACGCCGACGATCTTATAGGCGTGGTCGATCACGCCCGGCCGATCGAGCCGGTCGGTCACCGTCGGCATGGTCTGAATCGTGCGAATCTCGTGGTCGACGTAGGCGCCCGATCGATCGAGCACCAGCCACTCAGTCTCGGTATCGAGCCAGATCGCAACGCCGCTCGCGGCCAGGAACTCGATCGCGCGGCGCGCGACTGCCGCCGGCAGCGGATGGCCCTCGATCGGATCGAGACGATCGGGCGGGACGATCAGCCCGCCGTTGAAGGCTGCAATCGGGGCCTTGAGCCGCAGCGGCTCGACCAGCATGCGCATCCCGAACGCCGGTCGGCTGCTGATGACGGTGAAGGCGATGCCGGCCTGTTCCACCGCACGGGCCGCGGCCTGCGCGCCCGGCGTCAATCGCTTGTCGTTAGTGACCAGCGTCCCATCCACATCCGACACCAGCAATCGGATCCCGGCCGGCGACAGTCGCGCAGGCATCGCCGCTCCTAGATCTCGCGCCAATCGCGGCCGCTGCGCGACAGCAGCTCGGCGGCGGCCTGCGGCCCGTCGCTTCCCGCCTCGTAGAAGCTCAGCCCTTCGTTGCGCTCCCGCCAAGCGTCGAGAATCGGCTGCACCACCCGCCAGCCGGATTCGATTTCGTCTGCGCGCCGGAACAACGTCGGATCGCCCATCATGCAGTCGTAGATCAGCGTCTCGTAACCGGT
>VAZU01000246.1 GCA_005884745.1 Alphaproteobacteria bacterium | reverse complement strand
ATAGAGGTGATCGACGTGTTGGGCGGATTCCGAAGGAGGTCTGAAATAGGCCCACGCTTCGACGACGGCAAATCCGCCCGCCGTGGCCACGGCCAGTCCCAGCGTCGGGCCGAAGCTCGGCCTGGCGAGGAGGAAAAGCGCGGCGGTGGAGCCCAGGAAGACCACGGTTCGCAGCTTGCTGGAGCTGTTGAGTTGCGCGATCAGATTGCGCTCGATCAGCACGCCGGTAAAGCCGATGACGATCGGCGCGATCAGCAGGGACCACCAATAGCTGATGCCAAAATACTGCAGCAGCAGATAAGCCGCGAAGGCGCCCATCATGTATTGGGCGCCATGGGTGAAATTGATGATGTTGAGCATGCCGAAGATCACGGCGAGCCCGAGACTCAGCAACGCGTAGAACGAGCCGTTGATCAGCCCGATCAGCAATTGCCCGAACAGCGCCTGCGAGGAAATGCCGAAGATCTCGAACATCAGCATCGGCTCCGCGAGGCGCCGCGGCCGGCGGCGCCTCGCTGGTTGGTGATCGCCGGGCGGCGGCTCAGCCGCTCACCAGCGGGCAGCCGCCGTCCTTGAGCGGACGGAAGGCTTCGGCGGCCGGAATGGTCGCCCGAACCTTGTAATAGTCCCACGGATATTTGGACTCTTCCGGCTTCTTCACCTCGAACAGATACATGTCGTGGATCTTGCGGCCGTCGGCGCGGATCGTGCCCTTGCCGAACAGCTTGTCGTCGGTCGGCATCGCCTTCATCTTGGCGACCACGGCCTTGCCGTCCTCGTCGTTTTTCAGCGCCTCGACCGACTTGAGATAGTGCGTCACCGCGCCGTAGACGCCGGCCTGCACCATGGTCGGATATTTGCCCTTGTTGGCCGCGGAGAATTTCTTGGCGAACTCCCGGTTGGCATCGTTCATGTCCCAGTACCACGACTCGGTCAGCACCAGCCCTTGGGCGGATGCAAGGCCGAGCGCATGGACATCGCTGATGAACACCAAGAGGCCGGCAAAGTTCTGGCCGCCCTTGACGATGCCGAACTCGGCGCCCTGCTTGATCGAGTTGATGGTGTCGCCGCCGGCGTTGGCAAGCCCGATGACCTTCGCCTTCGAAGATTGAGCCTGCAGCAGATACGAGGAGAAGTCGCTGGTGTTGAGCGGATGGCGGATCTTGCCCAGAACCTTGCCGCCGTTGGCCTCGACCGTCGCCGCGGTGTCGCGCTCGAGCGCATGGCCGAAGGCGTAATCCGCGGTCAGGAAGAACCAACTGTCGCCGCCGGTCTTCACCAGCGCCTTGCCGGTGCCGTTGGCGAGCGCCCAGGTGTCGTAGGTCCAGTGGATCGTATTGGGCGAGCACTTCGGACCGGTCAGATCCGAGGCGGCCGCGCCCGAAACCAGGAACACCTTGTTCTTTTCGCGAACGACCTCGCTGATGGCGAGCGCGACCGAGGAGGTCGGCACGTCGACGATGACGTCGACCTTGTCGACGTCGATCCAGGTGCGCGCGATGTTGGTGCCGACGTCCGGCTTGTTCTGATGGTCGGCGCTGACGATCTCGACCTTCATGCCTTTCTGCTTGGCGCCGAAATCCTCGACCGCCATCTGCGCGGCGACGACGGAGCCGGGGCCGGTGATGTCGGAATAAAGCCCCGACATGTCGTTGAGGACGCCGATCTTGGTCACGTCGTCGGCAGTCTGGGCGTACGCCGTGCCGCAGGCAAGCGCGCCGGCGACGGCGGCAATGCTGAAAAGACGCTTCATCCTGTCTGCTCCCTGTTTGGTGCTCACGTTATACGCCGAGATATTCGTGGAGCGTTCCGAGCTTGGCGTTCAGCTCGGAATTGGCGAACTGGTCCACGATCTTTCCGTGCTCCATGATGTAATAGCGGTCCGCGACGGTCGAGGCGAAGTGAAAATTCTGCTCGACCAGGAGAATGGTGAAGCCCTGCGCCTTGAGCGTGCCGATGGTCTTGCCGATCTGCTGGATGATGACCGGCGCGAGACCCTCGGTCGGCTCGTCGAGCAGCAAGAGCCGCGCCCCGGTGCGCAGGATGCGGGCGATCGCCAGCATCTGCTGCTCGCCGCCGGAGAGCTTGGTGCCCTGGCTGCGCAAGCGCTCCTTGAGGTTGGGAAACAAGCCGAAGATCGCCTCGAGGGCAAGCCCGCCGGGCTTGATCTGCGGCGGCAGCAGCAGGTTCTCCTCGACGTCGAGGCTGGCGAAAATGCCGCGTTCCTCCGGGCAGAACGCGATCCCGGAGCGGGCGATATGGTCCGAGGTGCGGCCGATGAGCTCGCGGTCCTCGAACCGCACCGAGCCCTGGCGCTGGCCGACGATGCCCATGATGGATTTCAGCGTCGTGGTCTTGCCCGCGCCGTTGCGGCCGAGCAGCGTCACCACCTCGCCGGGGAGTACCGCGAACGTCGCCCCGTGCAGGATGTGGGATTCGCCGTACCAGGCCTGCAACGCGTCGACCGCAAGCAGCGGCGCCGCGGTTTTGGCGTCAAGCATGGCCGACCCCCATGTAGGCCTCGCGGACCTCCGGGTTGGCCGAGACCGTCTCGTAATCGCCTTCGGCGAGGATGCGGCCGCGGGTCAGCACGGTGATGCGGTGGGACAGATTGGCGACGACGCTGAGATTGTGCTCGACCATCAGCACCGTGCGATCGGCCGCGACCGTTCGGATCAACGCGGTGACGCGCTCGATATCCTCATGCCCCATGCCGGCGGTCGGCTCGTCGAGCAGCAGCATCTCCGGGTCGAGCGCCAGGGTGGTGGCGATCTCCAGCGCCCGCTTGCGGCCATAGGGCAATTCCACCGCCTTCCAGCCGGCGAACGAGGCGAGCCCGACGTCGGCGATGAGGGAGAGCGCGCGGGCGTTGAGCGCGTCGAGCACGCGCTTCGAGCGCCAGAAATCGAACGATCCGCCGCGTTTTCGCTGCAGCGCGATGCGCACGTTCTCGAGCACGGTCAGGTGCGGAAACACCGCCGAGATCTGGAACGAGCGCACCAGCCCGAGCCGCGCCACGTCGGCGGGTCGAAGCCCGGTGATGTCGTTGCCCTTGTAGACGATGCGGCCCTGCGTGGGGCTGAGAAATTTGGTCAGCAGATTGAAGCAAGTGGTCTTGCCGGCGCCATTCGGGCCGATCAACGCGTGGATCGTCCCGCGCTCGACGCGCAGGTTGACGTCACGGACCGCGACGAAGCCCGCGAATTCCTTGGTGAGGCCCTCGGTCTCGAGGACGATGTCGTTGGCCATCGAACGCGCCAATTCCCCTCTGGCCCGCCTTTGTCGCAAGCTTTGCGGCAAAGGTCCAGGGGCGGGCATGCCTTCGCGACCCCTCCCCTCTTCCGGCGTTCGTTCTTCGCCTCCCGGCCCAATCTCAACCGCTTTCGTCGCGGACGAGCCGCAGCACGAACCGATAGACGCGCACGTGATGCCGCGCGAACAAAAGATGCATCGCGAGCTTGTCGCCGGCTGCGATCCGCCCGATCAGCGCCTCGTCCGATGTGGCTTGCATCCGGGGGTCTCAGCCTTGGTCGCAGCGGCGGAGGATCGGGTTCAAAACGGCGAGCCCGGCGGCGGGGGCCCGCGCTCGGACCATCGGGTGCAAGTCTACCAGACCCGATGAAGGCCGGGCATGGCGGCCCAACCGGCTCCTCGGCCCCGCATGGGCGAGCCGGGACGGCGGTTTTGGTTCTTGGCCGGCGGCGAATCGCCGATACTGCCGGCTCGCTTCGTCAAGCCCGAGGAGAGCGCGATGCCCTGGCACTTCTGTCATATGGATGCTCCGCACAAGAAACTGCGGCTGCCGGAATGGTACGTTTCGAGCCTGATGATGGACCGGGCGCTCGATGCGGTGGTGCGCCGGGTCAAGAATCTCGATCGCAAGCACGACA
>VAZU01000245.1 GCA_005884745.1 Alphaproteobacteria bacterium | reverse complement strand
GATTTCGAGTTCTCCCGCCGCACGATGGAGGACCACTGGGCAACCGGCTACAACGACGCCGTTCGTTCGCTCGGGCATCCCGAGGTGCTGAAACGCCCGCATGGCCTGGAAGGCGTCCGCACCTTCGACTTTACGCAACACGCGCCCACGAAATGAGTCACATGACAATCGCCGCAGGAGATGCATGATGAACGAAGAGGAAGTTCGCGCGCGGGCATTCGCCATGCCGTTGACGAACCCGGCGTTTCCGATCGGCCCGTATCGCTTCTATCACCGCGAATTCCTGATCATCACCTACCGTACCGATGCTCAGAAGCTCCGCGCGCTCGTGCCGGCGCCGCTCCAGGTCGACGAGCCGCTGGTGAAGTTCGAATTCATTCGCATGCCGGACTCCACCGGATTCGGAGATTACACGGAGAGCGGACAGGTCATTCCGGTGTCGTTCAAAGGCCGCAAGGGCAGCTATAGCCACTGCATGTTTCTCAACGACCATCCTCCGATCGCAGGCGGCCGCGAGCTCTGGGGCTTTCCCAAGAAGCTCGCCGAGCCCACGCTCAAGGCGGAGATCGATACGCTGGTCGGCAGGCTTCACTACGGCCCGCTTCCCATCGCCATCGGCACCATGGGGTACAAGCACAAGGAGGCCGATCTCGCTGCGATCAAAGCTTCGCTCGCCGCCCCCAACTTCCTGCTCAAGATCATCCCGCATGTCGACGGCACGCCGCGAATATGCGAGCTGGTCGAATATCATCTCATCGCGCAGCTGACCTTGTTTTCCCACGCCTTGGCGCCGCTCGCCGAGCTCCCCGTGCTGGAGGTCGTGTCGGGTCTTCACATCCTCGCCGATCTCACGCTCGACCTCGGCAAGGTCGTGCACGACTATCTGGCGTGAGAATTGGCACTCGTTCCTGAAAGGAGATCCGCGTGCGTTTGAAGGACAAAGTCGCCATCGTCACCGGCGCAGCCAGCGGAATCGGCCGGGAGATCGCCGTCATCTTTGCCCGCGAAGGGGCCAGGATCGCCATCGCCGATTTGAACCAGCAGGCGGCCGATGCCACCGCGCGCGAGATCGATCCGCACGGCCAGCGGGCGATCGGCGTGGCAATGGATGTCAGCGACGAAGCACAGGTGGAGGCGGGCACCTCGAAAGTCGTCGAGGCGTTTGGCGCGCTGGATGTCCTCGTCAGCAACGCCGGCATCCAGATCGTGGCACCCGTCGTCGAGTTCGAATTCGCCAAATGGAAGAAGCTGCTGGCGATCCATCTCGATGGTGCCTTCCTGACCACTCGTGCCGCGCTCCGCCAGATGTACAAGCAGAGCAGCGGCACAATCATCTACATGGGCTCGGTGCACTCGAAGGAGGCGTCGGTGCTCAAGGCGCCCTATGTCACGGCCAAACATGGCCTGATCGGCTTGGCAAAGGGAGTTGCCAAGGAGGGCGGTGCCCACGGCGTCCGCGCCAATGTGATGTGTCCCGGATTCGTGCGTACTCCCCTGGTCGACAAGCAGATCCCGGAGCAGGCGAAGGAACTCGGCATTTCCGAGCAGGAGGTCATCAAGAACGTCATGCTGAAGGAGACGGTGGACGGCGAGTTCACCACGATCGAAGACGTGGCGGAAACTGCACTTTTTCTGGCGTCCTTCGGCTCGAATGCGCTGACCGGCCAGTCGATCGTCGTCAGCCATGGGTGGTTCATGCAATAGGTTCGGCAGGCAGCGACGCGGCTTGACGCGCTTGCAAAATCGGGCATCGACGACGCTGAGGAGCAGGGCCAAATGGCACGCCTGACGAGGGCCTTTCGATGGACAGCTGGAGTCCTCGTGCTGGCCGTGTTCGCAGCGGTGCTGTGGCTCGCTACACGGCCGCCGCCGCTCACGGTGCAGGGCGAAGTATCGGCTGACCGCGTCGATATCAGTCCGCGCGTGGCCGGCCGCATCAAGACCCTTGGAGCCGACGTCGGCGACACCGTCGAGCGCGGAGCAGTCCTCACCGAGCTCGACAATCCGCAACTTGCCGCCACCCTCCTCGCGGCCCAAGCGGCGTTGCTGGTCGCCAAGGCCGATCTCGACCGGATCAACAGCACCCGGCCGGAGACGATCGCCGCCCGCCGTGCCGAGGTCGCGTCCGCGGAGGCCGATGTCACCCTCGCCCAGGAGACCTACGACAGACAGGCGCAGCTGGCGCGTTCCGGGAACACGCCGCAGACGCGCGTCGACGAGGCAACGCACAACCTGGAAGCGGCCATACGCAAGCGCGAGGCGGCGCAGGCCAACCTGCAGTTGGCGATCACCGGCGCGAGCCAGGAGGAACGGGCGCTGGCCGCAGCTCAGGTCAAGCAGACCGAGGCAGCCCTGAACCAGCGCGTGGTGGACATGGCGGAGCTGAGCATTCGCGCACCGATCTCGGGACAGATCACGACGCGCGTCGCGGAGCTTGGAGAGAATTTCAGCGCAGGCGCCCCGCTGTTCTCGCTGATCGACATGGGCAACGTCTGGTTCACCTTCAATCTGCGCGAGGATCTGCTGGCCGGGCTCAAGACCGGCGACACCTTCGAGGTCACCGTGCCGGCGCTCAAATCCGCCGTCATCCGCGTTCGCGTGACCATGATCAACGTCCAGGGGCAGTACGCGACATGGCGTGCCACGCGCGCGACGGGTGATTTCGACCTGCGCACTTTCGAAGTCCGCGCGAAGCCCATTGATCCGGTCGAGGGATTGCGTCCCGGGATGAGCGCGATTGCCGGCTGGGCGCAGCGGGGGCGCTGACATGCCCATTCGGGGCGAACTCGCACCCGGCTTCTGGCTGGTATTCTGGCGGGAGCTCGGTTGGCTGCGGCGCCGCCCCTTCCTTCTCGCCCTCACCACGCTTGTGCCGCTCGTGCTGTCGGCGCTGCTCACGGCCGTATTCAGCACCGGTCTCGCGACCCGGCTGCCGATCGGCGTGCTCGACCTCGACAGTTCCGAGCTCTCGCGATCGGTGATCCGCCTCGTGGATGCGACTCCCGACACGGCCGTCGCGGTGCGCGTGGCGGAGCTCGCCGAAGGCCGCAACATGATCCTCTCCGGCCGCATCCTGGGACTGCTGATGCTGCCCGTCAATCTGGAGCGCGACGTGCTGGCCGGGCGCCGGCCCGAGGTGGTGTTCTTCTACAATACGCAGATGATGACGCCCGGAAATCTGGTGCTGCGCGGGGTGAACGCCGCCGTGCCGAGCGCGGCCGCCGGGGTCCGGCTGTCGCTGCGAACGGCGCAGGGGCAGCCGGTCGAAGCGGCCGAGGCCGCGCTTGCCCCGATCCCGGTGCAGACCAACCCCCTGTTCAATCCGACGCTGAACTATGTGCATTTCCTGCTCGCGGCACTGCTGCCGAGCCTGCTGCAGATCGTCGTCGTGACGGCGTCGGCCTATTCGGCGGGGCTCGATGTCCAGACGCCTCATCGCCTCAAAATTCTCCGGCGGCTCGGCGGCGGGCTGTGGCCGGCGCTCGCCGGAAAGATGCTTCCTTACACGCTGCTGTTCCTGATGGTGCTCGGCCTGCCCGACGCCGTACTGTTCGGCGTGTACGGCCTGCCGTTGCGCGGGCAAGGATGGCTGCTGCTGCTCGCCGGCATCCTCTTCATCCTCGCCTGTCAGTTCCTTGGTCTGCTGCTGGCGCTGCTGCTCAGGCCGGTGGCAAGCGCAGTGAGCATCGGGACGCTTCTCACCGCGCCGGCCTTCGGCTTCATGGGAATTGGCTTCCCCCGTCTCGGCATGAATGCCTTCGCTTATGGCTGGGGGTCGATCCTGCCGGGAACTTGGTACCTCACGGCTCGCATCGATCAGACGGTTCGCGGAACCCCGCTCGACCTGTCGTGGAAGCCGGTGCTGATCCTGCTCGCTTTCGTGGGGGCACTTACAGGTCTCGCCGTTTGGCGCCTGCAGACGATGCGCGTCCGCAGCGCTGCCGCGCGCCCCGGCGGAGCGCCGCCGGTTCTGTCGGGAGCGGCCTCATGACAGGCGTTTTTGCCGTCTTTCGGAACGAGCTGCGCAGGATGGTCTCGCTGGGGCCGGCTTTCGCGACGCTCATTGCGGCTGCAGCAATTTACGCCGTCTTCTATCCGCAGCCGTACCTGAACGAAGCGCTGCGCAAGGTTCCGATCGCGCTTGTCGACCAGGACGGCACTTTCGCCAGCCGTGAGCTCGCGCGTCGCGTCGATGCCACGGAGTTCGTGGCAATCGCCAGGGTTCTGCCGGATCTCGGCAGTGCCGAGCGCGAGGTCTATGCGCGCAACGTCTACGGCATCCTCATCGTGCCGCGGGACTTCGAACGCGAGCTCCTGCACGGCCGTCCGTCGCCGATCGCGCTTTACGCCGACGCGAGCTATTTCCTGATGTACCAGCGGGTGTCGGGCGGGGTGTCGGCCGTCGCCAGGTCATTCGGCGCGGAAGTCGAGGCCGCGCGCCTGATCGGCGTGGGGGTCGATCCGGCGCTGGCCGTCGCGGCGTCGAACCCCATGCCGCTGACTGCGGTGCCGCTCTTCAATCCGCAGGGCGGCTACGCCACCTATGTGCTCCCCGCGGCGTTCGTGCTGATCCTGCAGCAGACGCTTCTCATCGGCGTCGGTCTCCTCGGGACGACGCCGGAAGGCAACCTGGGAGCAGGACGCGCGGGCACACCAGCCGCCGGGCCCATCGCCAGAGTGCTCGGAAAGGGCCTCGCGTATCTCGCACTCGAGGCGTTCATCCTGCCGCTCTATCTGATAGCGCTTCCGTATTTCTACGGCCTGCCGCGGCTCGGCTCCGCGGCAGCCATCCTGGCGCTCGCCGTTCCGTTCGTGCTTTCGGTGG
>VAZU01000244.1 GCA_005884745.1 Alphaproteobacteria bacterium | reverse complement strand
CGAGCCGCGGCGCTCCTCCCATTGTCCGCGGGCGAGCAGCGTGAAGAAGATCGACAGCAGGCTCGCGGCGCCGTCGCACATGGCGCAATCGACCACCTGCCCGCGGCCGGAAGCCTTCGCCTCGATCAGCGCGGCGAGCATGCCGACCACGAGATAGAGCGCACCGCCGCCGTAGTCGCCGACGAGGTTGAGCGGCGGAACGGGCTTTTCCTCCGGCCCGATCGCGCCCAGCGCGCCCGCGAGTGCGATGTAATTGATGTCGTGCCCGGCCGCCTGGGCGAGCGGCCCGGATTGGCCCCAGCCCGTCATCCGGCCGTAGACGAGGCGCGGGTTGCGCGCCAGAACCGCATCGGGGCCGAGCCCCAGGCGCTCCATGACACCCGGCCGAAAACCTTCGATCAGCGCGTCGGCGGCATCGAGCAGCTGCGATGCGGTCTCGGCGCCGTCCTGCTGCTTGAGGTCGAGCACGAGGGTGCGCCGGCCGCGGCCGGTCACGTCGCGCTGGTCGGGCGCCGCCGCACCGGGCCGGTCGATGCGCACCACGTCCGCGCCCATGTCGGCGAGCAGCATGGCGGCGAACGGCCCCGGCCCGATCCCGGCAAACTCCACGATGCGCAATCCGCGGAGAGGCCCGCTGCTGCCGTCACGTGATGCGGTGCGAGTTTGGTCCGTCATGTCGGCTGCCTCAGTGCGACGCCGCCCGCGAGCTACGCGGTGCGCAAGAGATGATCGCCGTAGCGATCGCGCAAGGCGAGCTTGTTCACCTTGCCGGTCGCCGTATGCGGCAGCTCGGCCACCACAAGCACGTCGTCCGGCAGCTGCCATTTGGCGAATTTTTGCGCGAGCAGACCGAGCAGCTGCTGCTTGTCCGGGCGGCGGCCTTCCTTCGCCACGACGATGAGCAGCGGCCGCTCGTCCCATTTGGCGTGGCGCACGCCGATCACCGCCGCCTCCTGCACGTCCGGATGTGCCATCACCGCATTTTCCAGATCGATCGAGCTGATCCACTCGCCACCGGACTTGATGACGTCCTTGCTGCGATCGACGATGGTCATGAAGCCGTCCTCATCGAGCGTCGAGACATCGCCGGTGCGGAACCAGCCGTCGGCGAGCGCGGCGGCGGTCGCTTCCTCGTCGTTGAAATACCCAGCCGCGACCCAGGGGCCGCGCACGAGCAGCTCGCCGCTCGACTTGCCGTCGCGCGGCAGCTCGCCGCCATCCGGGCCCGCGAGCTTGAGATCGACGCCCCAGATCCCGTGGCCCTGCTTGACGCGGTATTTATCCCGCTCATCCGCCGGCAGGGCGGCGACGCCGGGGGGCAGCGAGCACACGGTGCCGAGCGGGCTCGTCTCGGTCATGCCCCAGGCATGAATGACGTTGACGCCGTATTCGTCGAACGCCTTCATCATCGCCAGCGGGACCGCGGTGCCGCCGATCGCGGTGCGCTTGAGGCTCGTGAAGCGTTTGCCGCTCTTGCGCAGATAATCCAGCATGCCGAGCCAGACCGTCGGCACGGCGAGGCTGAAGGTCACCTGCTCGGCCTCGAACAGTTCGTGCAGGCTGGCGCCGTCGAGCTGCTGGCCCGGCAGCACGAGCTTCGCCCCGACCAGCGCCGCCGCATAAGGACACGCCCAGCCGTTGGCGTGAAACATCGGCGCGATCAGGCAGATCACGTCGTGCATGGAGTAATCGAGCGTATCGCGCATGCTCTCGGCCATGGCGTGCAGCACGGTCGAGCGATGGCTGTAGAGCACGCCCTTGGGCCGGCCGGTGGTGCCCGAGGTATAGCAAAGCGACGACGCAGTGTTCTCGTCGAACTCCGGCCATTCGTAATCCGCGCTCTCGGCTGCCAGCAGATCCTCGTAGCAGAGCGCATTCTCGAGCCTGGTCCGCGGCATCTTCGCGGATTCCGTCATGACCACGTAGTGCTCCACCTTGGGGAAATGCGGCGCGAGCTCTTCGGCGAGCGGCACGAATCCGGGATCGAGAAACAGCACGCGGTCCGCCGCGTGATTGACGATGTAGCGGATCTGGTCCTGGAACAGCCGCGGATTGATGGTGTGGCAGACCGCGCCGATGCCGGAGACCCCGTAATAGAGCTCGACGTGCCGGTATCCGTTCCAGGCGAGCGTCGCGATGCGGTCGCCGATGCGCACGCCGAGCCGCTCGAGCGCCTTGCCGAGCCGTTTGGAACGCGTTTCGAGATCGCGATAGGTGTAGCGATGCAACCCGTCCTCGGGCGAGCCGGAGACGATCTCGGCCGCGCCACGATATTCGGCGGCGTACCGGATCAGCGATGAGATCAGCAGCGGCCGGTCCATCATCAACCCGCGCATGGCTTCCTCCCTACGGCTTCCTTGCGCGCATTAGACCGGGAAAGTACGACGAGGTAAATCGTAAGCATTTGCGCCGTCATTCCGGCCGAGCGCAGCGAGAGCCGGAACCCCGAACTGTGACGCCTCGTGTCCCGGACGAGCGAGCGCCTCGCGCGAGCGAAGATCCGGGACCCAGGAGTGAATTCGCGAAGCGTCCATATTCCTGCGGCTGACGATAGCATAAGGCCGCTTCGCGAATTATTGCTGGACCCCGGATCACGCGACGGCGCTTCGCGCCGCGCGGTCCGGGGAACACGATGAGTCGCTGCGCTCGCTTGGCCGGGACGACGGTCGATTGAGGCCTTCGTCCGCGCTACAATTCCCTAAGAGGTACGCATGACCGCAACCCATGCGTTCGCGCCGGGCGGCTACCGGTTCATCCCCGGCGTGTTTCCCTATTCGGGCGGGGTCGCGGCGCTCCCGGGCCACGAAATCCAGCGGGTGCGGTTCCACACGCCAGTGCCGCTGGCCGAGGGTTTCGTCCGGATCCGCAACATTCTGGCCGCGGCGGGACGGCCGCTCACCGCGCTGTGCGCCTGCGAGCTGCGCTCGCCCGCGCCGTTCACGGAGGCGGGATTCCGCGCCTTCAACAAGGTCTATGTCGGCACGCTCGCCGCTTGGGGCCTGTTCGAGAACGAGGTCAACCCGGTGGCGCGCAGCAACGTCTGCCCGCAGATCGATGCGCCGCCGGAGCCCGCGTTCCACGCCTTCGCGTTCACGGTGCCGGCAGCCGACGCGCCGCCCTCCTTCGTCGTCGCCGGGAGCGGGGAAGTGCCGGAAGGCCACAACGATTATTTCGACCGCATCATCGCGCGCGGCGACGTCAGCCCGCAGGGCTTGCGCAAGAAAGCGCGCTTCGTGCTCGGCGAGATGCAGCGGCGGTTGTCCGCGCTCGGCTTTGGCTGGCATGACACCACGGCAACCCAGGTCTATACCGTTCACGACCTTTACCCGTTCCTGGCCGAGGAGATCGTGCGGCGCGGGGCGGCGCGGGCCGGCCTGACCTGGCATTTCGCCCGGCCGCCGGTCGTCGAGCTGGAATATGAGATGGATTGCCGCGGCGTGGGCCGCGAGCAGGTCATCATCTGAACGGAGCCCAAACATGGACGCCAAACCAGACCAGGTCTTGCTGGAATCGCTCGACCGCGGATTGTTGACGCTCACGCTCAACCGGCCGGAGCGCCGCAATGCGCTGAATCCCGAGCTGGGGCTGCGGCTGGTCGAGGCAGCAACGCGCGCGGCGGCCGACCCCGATGTGCGCGCCGTGCTGCTCAAAGGCGCGGGCGGCACGTTCTGCGTCGGCGGCGACGTCAAGGCGATGGCATCCGGCGCCGGCCAAAACGAGACGCTCGACCGCCGTTTCGAATTGCTGCGCCATCGCGTGGAAGTCTCCCGGCTGCTTCACGACATGCGCAAACCCACATTGGCCATGATCAGCGGCTCTGCGGCCGGCGCGGGCCTGTCGCTCGCGCTCGCCTGCGACCTGCGCATCGCCGGAAAATCCGCCAAGCTGACCACCGCGTTCGCCAAGGTCGGCCTCTCCGGCGACTACGGCGGCACCTATTTCTT
>VAZU01000243.1 GCA_005884745.1 Alphaproteobacteria bacterium | reverse complement strand
CCCGGATTACGTTGCGCTGGCGGGGTCCCCATCGCGCATCCGCGCGATGGGGTGCCCCGGCGCCACTCCATCCGGGCTACAGGGAAACTGGTCCTTTCGGAGTGCGCAACGAAAAGGGGCCGCGTCGCCGCGGCCCCGCATCGCAATTCTTCTGAGCGGCCTTCAGTAATCCATGCCGCCGTCCGGCATCCCCGGCGTGGCCGGCTTGTCCTTGGGCAGCTCCGCCACCATCGCCTCGGTGGTGACCAATAGCCCCGCGACCGAGGCCGCGTCTTGCAGCGCCGCGCGCACCACCTTGGCCGGATCGATGATCCCGGCCTCGACGAGGTCGACGTAGTTCTCGGTCTGCGCGTCGAAGCCGAAGGTCTCAGAGCGGTTCTCCAACACCTTGCCGACCACGATCGAGCCCTCGACCCCGGCGTTCTCCGCGATCTGGCGGATCGGCGCCTCGAGCGCGCGCTGCACGATCTTGATGCCGGCCTGGATGTCGGCATTCTCGGATTTGAGCTTCTCGATCGCCTTCCTGGCGCGCAGCAAGGCGACGCCGCCGCCCGGCACGATGCCTTCCTCGACCGCGGCGCGGGTGGCGTTGAGCGCGTCCTCGACGCGGTCCTTCTTCTCCTTGACCTCGATTTCGGTCGCGCCGCCGACGCGGATCACCGCGACCCCGCCGGCGAGCTTGGCGAGCCGCTCCTGCAGCTTCTCGCGATCGTAGTCCGAGGTGGTTTCCTCGATCTGCTGTTTGATCTGGGTAACGCGCGCCTCGATGTCCTTCTTCTTGCCGGCGCCGTCGACGATCGTGGTCTTCTCCTTCTCGATGATGACCTTCTTGGCGCGGCCGAGCATCTGCAGCGTCACGTTGTCGAGCTTGATGCCGAGATCCTCGGAGATCAGCTGGCCCCCGGTGAGCACCGCGATGTCCTCGAGCATCGATTTGCGGCGATCGCCGAAGCCGGGCGCCTTGACGGCCGCGACTTTCAGGCCGCCGCGCAGCTTGTTGACGACGAGGGTGGCCAGCGCCTCGCCCTCGACGTCCTCGGCGACGATCACCAGCGGCCGCCCGGACTGCACCACCTGCTCGAGCACGGGGAGTATCGCCTGCAGGCCCGGGAGCTTCTTCTCGTGCAGCAGCACGTAGGCGTCCTCGAGCTCGGCGATCATCTTTTCCGCATTGGTGATGAAATACGGCGAGAGATAGCCGCGGTCGAACTGCATGCCCTCGACCACTTCGAGCTCGGTCTCGAGCGCCTTGGCCTCCTCGACGGTGATGACGCCCTCGTTGCCGACCCGCTGCATGGCGCCGGCGATCATCTTGCCGATCGATGCATCGCCGTTGGCCGACACCGTGCCGACCTGGGCGACTTCGGCGGACGAGCTCACTTTGCGGGCCCGCCGCTCGATGTCCTTGATCACGGCGGCGACCGCCATGTCGACGCCGCGCTTGAGGTCCATCGGGTTCATGCCTGCCGCGACCGATTTGGCGCCTTCCTTGACGATCGCATGCGCCAGCACCGTCGCGGTGGTGGTGCCGTCGCCGGCGCGGTCCGAGGTCTTCTGCGCCACCTCGCGCACCATCTGGGCGCCCATGTTCTCGAACTTGTCTTCGAGCTCGATCTCCTTGGCGACGGTGACGCCGTCCTTGGTGATCCGCGGCGCGCCGTACGACTTGTCGAGAACCACGTTGCGGCCCTTGGGGCCGAGCGTGACGCGCACCGCACTGGCGAGAATGTCGATTCCGCGCAGCATGCGGTCGCGGGCGTCGGCGGAGAATTTTACGTCCTTGGCGGCCATGGCATTCTACTCCGGTTCTTTCATTCTGGTCTGGCTGGTCTGGGTTGAAAGGCGCCGATGCGGATCGGCGCGGGTATTTGCAGGCGGCACCGCCCGGTTCAGGCGATCACGCCCATGATGTCGGCCTCTTTCATGATCAGCAGCTCTTCGCCGTCGAGCTTGACTTCGGTGCCCGACCACTTTCCGAACAGCACCTTGTCGCCGGCCCTGACGTCGGGCTTGATCAGCTGCCCGGCCTCGTCGCGGCCGCCCGGGCCCACCGCGATGACCTCGCCCTCCTGCGGCTTCTCCTTGGCGGTATCGGGGATGATGATGCCGCCGGTCGTCTTGGCTTCGGCCTCGATGCGGCGGACGACGACGCGGTCGTGCAGGGGACGGAACTTGAGCTTGGCCATGTCTTCCTCATCGGCGCGAAACGCGCTGGGTTGGACCGTGAGCGTCGATCGGAGGGTCGTTAGCACTCGACCATCGCGAGTGCCAGAGGCCAGGAAATATGGCCAGCGCCGGGCGCTGTCAAGTCGGGGCGCGGAAATCGGTAATCTGTGGTCGCAATCGAGCCCCGAGCCGGAGACCCTAAGATCTGTGCTCCGTACGACCTCTGACCCCCGGGGCCGACCCCAGGCCGCCCCCCGGGGTCTGTGGTCGGTACCGACCACTGTCTACTGACGCCCGAACCTTGCGAAGTGCACCGATTCCAGTTCGATCCCGGCTTGCGCCGGAATCCGGGGGGCAGTAGCTTGCGCGCGGGGGAAGGGTTGGAGGCGTTCCAGGCATGGACGTCCGCGCCCTCGCGCTTTCCTCCTTTCCATCCATATCGGCGTGCCGGCCCGGCATCGGGCCATGTTTCGATGCCGGCAAGCGCGCGCAAGCGCTGCTCTCTCCGCCTTGCCCCGCGCCGCCTCTCCGCGCTTGGCCGATTCGCCAGCTCACGTCTCACCCCATCGCCCAGGAGTGAACCCATGCAGCAGCCGAACCGTGAGGCCGTTGCCGATGCAGACGCCGCCGTTCCGCCCGGGGTCGCGCCGGAAAAGAACGGCCCGGACGCAATGAATGGCGGCGCGGATCCGGCCATGTACGATTTCCTGCGCGCGCTGCAGGCGATGCGGGTGGGCGATTTCTCGGTGCGGATGGCGGGAGACCAAGTGGGCCTGGCCGGCAAGATCGCCGATACCTTCAACGAGATCGTGGCCGCGAATCAGCGCATGGCGCAGCAGCTCGAGCGCGTCGGGCAGGTGGTGGGCAAGGAGGGCAAGACCCGGCAGCGCGTCAACTTCGGGCTCCCCAGCGGCGCCTGGAGCGAGATGGAGGGCTCGGTCAACAGCCTGATCGACGATCTCTTGTGGCCGACGACCGAAGTCACCCGCGCGATCGCCGCGGTAGCCCAGGGCGATTTGCTGCAGACCGTGCGCCTCGACGTCGACGGACGGCCGCTCAAGGGCGAGTTCCTGCGCTCCGCCACCATCGTCAACACCATGATCAAGCAGCTCAGCGTGTTCACCTCGGAGGTGACGCGGGTCGCCCGCGAAGTCGGCACCGAGGGCAAGCTCGGCGGCCAGGCGCAGGTGCGCGAGGTCACCGGGGTGTGGAAGGACCTGACCGAGAGCGTCAACTCGATGGCGAGCAATTTGACCGCCCAGGTCCGCAACATCGCCGATGTGACGATCGCGGTCGCCAACGGCGACCTTTCCAAGAAGATCACCGTCGACGTGCGCGGCGAGATCCTGCAGCTCAAGGAAGCCATCAACACCATGGTGGACCAGCTGCGCTCGTTCGCCTCGGAAGTGACGCGGGTCGCCCGCGAGGTCGGCACCGAGGGCAAGCTCGGCGGCCAGGCCATCGTGCCGGGCGTGGCCGGCACCTGGAAGGATCTCACCGATTCGGTGAACGCCATGTGCGGCAACCTCACCGACCAGGTCCGCAACATCGCCCAGGTCACCACCGCGGTCGCCCGCGGCGACCTGTCGCGCAAGATCACGGTCGACGTGCGCGGGGAGATTCTCGAGCTCAAAGACACCATCAACACCATGGTCGACCAGCTCAACGCCTTCGCGGGCGAGGTGACGCGCGTCGCGCGCGAGGTCGGCACCGAAGGCAAGCTCGGCGGCCAGGCCTATGTGTCGGGCGTGGCCGGGACCTGGAAGGACCTCACCGACAACGTCAACCTGATGGCGAGCAATCTGACCG
>VAZU01000242.1 GCA_005884745.1 Alphaproteobacteria bacterium | reverse complement strand
AGTTCCTCGCCAACATGAGTCACGAGCTGCGCACGCCGCTGAACGCGATCTTGGGCTACACCGAACTCATTCTCGACAGCATCTATGGCGAGATGCCGGCGAAGGCGCACGCGGTGCTCGAGCGCGTTCAGGTCAACGGCCGGCATCTGCTGGGGCTCATCAACGACGTGCTCGATCTGTCGAAAATCGAGGCGGGGCAACTCACGCTGTCGCTGAGCGATTACTCGCTGGGCGACGTCGTGCACGGCGTCGTCGCCGCGGTCGAGCCGCTGGCCGCCGAGAAACGCCTGGCGTTCCGCGCCGAAGTCGCGCCGGACCTTCCGCCCGCCCGGGGCGACGAACGCCGGCTGTCGCAAGTGCTGCTCAACCTCGTCGGCAACGCCATCAAGTTCACCGACAAGGGCGAGGTAAAGATCGCAGCCTCGGTCGCCAACGGCAGTTTTACGGTCGCGGTCTGCGATACCGGGCCGGGCATCGCCGCGTCCGACCAGGCGAAGATCTTCGAGGAGTTCCAGCAGGCCGACAATTCCAGCACACGGCAGAAGGGCGGCACCGGACTGGGGCTTGCGATCGCCAAGCGCATCATCGAGATGCACGGCGGCCGGCTCTGGGTGGAGTCGAGCCTGCAGGGTAGAACAGCAGGCGGGGGTCCCATGAGCAAGCGCATCCTGGCAGTCGAGGATCAGGAAGATAATCGGCAGATCCTGCGCGATCTGTTGGGCAGCACCGGATACGAGATGGTCGAGGCCGAGAACGGCGAGGATGCGCTGACGGTCGCGGCCGCCGAACAGCCCGATCTGATCCTGATGGACATTCAATTGCCGATCCTCGACGGCTACGAGGCGACCCGCCGCATCAAGGCCAACCCCGCGCTGGCGGCCATCCCGATCATCGCCATCACCTCCTACGCGTTGAGCGGAGACGAGGAGAAGGCGCGGGCGGCGGGCTGCGACGATTACGTCACCAAGCCCTACAGTCCGCGCAAGCTGCTGGCGAAGATCCGAGAGTACCTGCCGCCGTGACCGCAGGCGCCGGAGTCTCGACAAACCCCGGTTCACCGGATCGAATCAATGAACAAGCCGCCGCGCATCCTGATCGTCGACGACAACGAGACCAATCGCGACATCCTCGTGACGCGCCTGCAGGCGCACGGCTATGAACTGGCGCAAGCCGCGGACGGCGAAGAGGCGCTGACGGCGGCGAAGAGCCTGCTCCCGGATCTCATCCTGCTCGACGTCATGATGCCGAAGCTCGACGGCATCGAGGTGTGCCGGCGGCTGAAGAGCGATCCCGCGATGCCGTTCACGCCGATCATCCTGGTCACGGCCAAGTCGGACACCAAGGATATCGTTGCCGGGCTCAATGCCGGGGCCGACGAGTATCTGACCAAGCCGATCGACCAGGCGGCGCTCGTCGCCAGAGTGAATTCGGTTCTCCGCATCAAGGAGCTGCATGATCAGGTGCAGGCGCAAGCGGCCCAGCTGGCGGATTGGAACCGGTCGCTGGAGCAACGGGTCACGGAGCAATTGGGCGAGATCGAGCGGGTCGGACGGCTGAGAAGGTATCTGGCGCCGCAGATCGCCGAGCTCGTGCTCGCGAGCGGCGACGACCATGTGCTGGAGACCCGGCGTCGGGAAATCACCGTGGCATTCTGCGATCTGCGCGGCTTCACGGCGTTCGCCGAAACCGCAGAGCCCGAGGAAGTAACCACGGTGCTGCGCGAGTACCACGGCTGCGTCGGTCCGCTGATCCACAAATTCGAGGGCACGCTCGAACGCTTTGCCGGAGACGGAGTGATGATCGTGTTCAATGCTCCCCTGCCCTGCCCCGACCCGTCGCCGCGCGCGGTTCGCATGGCGATCGAGATGCGCGAGGGGGTTGCCGAGCTGGGCGTGAAATGGCGCAAATATGGTCACGAGCTCGGGTTCGGCGTCGGTATCGCCCAAGGCTATGCCACGCTGGGCCCGATCGGCTTCGAGGGCCGGTTCGACTATACGGCGATCGGCACGGTCGTGAACCTTGCGGCACGGCTGTGCGGCGAGGCACGCAGCGGCCAAATCCTGGTGGACCGAAAGGTGCACGCCGCGATCGAGGCTTTGGCCGACCTCGAGGCGGCCGGCGAGCTGACCCTCAAAGGCCTGCAACGTCCCGTTCCGGCATTCAATGTGCGTGCCTTGCGCGAGCAAGCCGATTGACCGGGATCGGCGCGGAGCGAGAGCCATCGTTTGAAGTTCGGCCGCGGGCTTGCTATCTCGCGGTCATGCGGGGGTTTGCTGCAATCGTGATCGTGTCGGCGGCGTGCGTCCTGTTTGCGGATGCCGCCTCGGCGCGATCGAAATCGCCTCGGCCGCAGCACGGGCGCCCGGGGGCCTCCGAACGGGTGCCCAGCAGCGCCGGCACGGACGCGGCCAGCGACAGCGCGGTCGGCCAGCTCGATCGCGTTCTCGGCACCCGGATCAAGAGCATCTGTCGCGGTTGCTAGCCCGGGCGAGACCGAGCGCGGCGAGCGTTTCCGGCTCCATCCTCCACCGCAGCAACACCAAGCTCGCGCAGCGTTTTACGAGTTTCGGATGATAAGCCATTGTTCTACTGCGCAATTTTCAACGGCGGAGTTCGAGCCAGGGAGCCGCGGCAGCTTCCTCCGGCAAAACACCTTCGCATAGCCCGACCGCGTCCGGGGCCAACCTTTCGAGAGTTTAATCCGGCCGACAGTGTATCGTAATGCGGGCTCCTCCATCTTTGGGCCGAAAGCTCGCAGCGGGAATTCCGCCGCAACCCCTTTCGCGGCGCCTCGCGCTCGATCCGATGGAGAAGAACTCATGAACGACAACAGGACTCCCGGCCCCGCACGGGGAATCCGAACCGCGCGCCGGCTGGTGCTATTGGCCTCGACTGCCGGTCTCGGCATTGCCGTGCTGCTCGGCGGCCCCGGCAATTTTCCCAGCTTGTCGGCGCTCTCGACCGCGGCGCTGGCGCAAAGCGCGCAAAGACCGGCCGGGTTTGCCGACGTCGTCGAAAAGGTGAAGCCCGCGGTGATCTCGGTGCGCGTCAAGCTCGACGAAGGGCCGCAAACGAGCAGCGACGAAGGCCTTCCCTTCCCGCAGGGTTCGCCGTTCGACCGCTTCTTCCGGCAATTCGGAGCTCCGAACATGCCGAACGTGCCGAGCATGCCGAACGGCAGGCACCTCGTAACCGGTCAAGGCTCCGGATTCTTCATTTCGGCCGACGGCTATGCGGTGACGAACAACCACGTCGTCGACAAGGCCAAGACCGTCGAAGTGACCACCGACGACGGCAAGAGCTATACCGCCAAGGTGATCGGCACCGATCCCAAGACCGATCTGGCACTGATCAAGATCGACGGCCGCGGCGACTTTTCCTACGTGAAATTCGCGGACGCCACGCCTCGTGTCGGCGACTGGGTGCTCGCGGTCGGCAATCCGTTCGGGCTCGGCGGAACGGTGACCGCCGGTATCGTCTCGGCACGCGGCCGCGACATCGGCGCCGGCCCCTATGACGATTTCATCCAGATCGACGCGCCGGTGAACAAGGGCAATTCCGGCGGTCCGAGCTTCGACGTGAACGGCAATGTGATCGGCGTGAACACCGCGATCTTCTCGCCTTCGGGCGGCTCGGTCGGGATCGGCTTCGCCATTCCCTCCGACACGGTCAAGACCGTGATCGCGCAGCTCGAGAAAGGCGGCAAGGTGACCCGCGGCTGGATCGGCGTGCAGATCCAGCAGGTCACGCCGGACATCGCCGAGAGCCTCGGACTGAAGAATGCCGAAGGCGCGCTCGTTGCCGAGCCTCAGGCCGATAGCCCCGCCGCCAAGGCCGGAATCCAGTCCGGCGACGTGATCACGGCCGTCGATGGCCAGCCGGTGAAGAATGCGCGCGAGCTCGCCAGGAAGATCAGCTCGATGGCGCCCGGCACCTCGGCCAAGCTCGGCGTCTGGCGCAAGGGCGAGGAGAAAGCGCTCACGCTCACGCTGGGGGAATTGCCGAACACCCAGCAGGCTCGTGTCCAGACCGGGCCCGGCGAGACGAGCCCCGGCAACAACGTCGGCCCGCTCGGGCTCTCACTGGCTCCGGCGGCGAACGTCGCCGGCGCCGGCAGCGCCGGCGTGGTCGTCACCCAGGTCGACCCCGATGGCCCCGCCGCCGAGCGTGGCTTCCGCACCGGAGACGTGATCCTCGACGTCGGCGGCAAGACGGTGGCGACGCCGTCCGACGTGCGCAAGGCCATGCAAGAGGCGCATGCCCAAGGCAAGCACACGATCCTGATGCGAGTGAAATCCGGCGACCAGACCAAGTTCGTGGCGTTGCCGGTCGGCAACGCCTGAACCGCGAACACGCGTTCCGGATTAGTCCAGGACCTGCGCAAGGACGGGCCAAGGCCCGTCCTTGCGTCATCCTGAGGTGCGAGGCGCGAAGCGCCGAGCCTCGAAGGATGGGTAGCCCGGGCTGCGCCGTCGCCCTTCGAGGCTGGCCCGCCAAGAACGTGCGAGCAGGTTGCGTGAACAGATCGGCGGGCCAGCA